>JAUIFT010000141.1 GCA_030430345.1 Calditrichia bacterium
CCTGCAAAGAAACTGTGCTCGGTAGAAACTCCAGCATCTCCCGGATGCGTTTCACCGGCAGCGTCATTTCTGCTGCTATCTCGTCGGGGTTTGCCTCACGTCCATGCTCCTGAAAGAACTGCCGTTTTTCCGGGAAGAACAGCGAAAAGCGGGTCAGATTCACCTGTTGATTATCCGCCTCAACCTGGGCGAAGTCGGTGTTGAGCGTCATATCGAGAGTGAGATTGGGAGTGACGTTGTATTTCAAGTCTAACCCGGCCTCCCGGGCAAAATCATCTTCCAGGCCGAAGTTGCCGGCAGACTTTTCCACAGCGGTTTGTCCCACGCCACCGAGAGCGTAAGGGGTAACGTAAACCGGCGTTGTGGCCTGAATATTTTCCAGCGATACCCGCTGTGCCTGAGAGGGCGAGGTAAAAAACCAATTAGCGGAAATCGCCGGGAAGATCAGCTGTTCGTTATTGCGCCCGATGTGGCGGCGAACGGTTAATCCCATTACGATTTTTTCTTCTATCTGCTGAAATCCCAGGCTGGAAAAAGGGATGCGGATTTCCGTAAACCAGCCCTGCTCATTTTGTTGAGAAGCGACGTCCCAGTGGGTATTCCAGTTGCTGTTGCTGCTGCCGCCATCGTCGGAAAGAGCGATATCGCCCCGTACCCCGGCGGGATTGGTCCAAAACCACAGCGCATTTTCATGATCATTGAAAGTATCGATGAGGATGTCGAAAGTATCATCGCCACTGTTGCGATCGCGATAGAGCGAATTGACGCGAATATTGTCCGGATCATGATCATAAAACTTTCCGGAAAAATAAAGGTAGTGAGTATCGTAGCCGACGCGAATCTCGCTTGCTTCGCTGGGCGTACCGCCATAGGTCGGCTGATACATAATCAGTGGGAGCGGTGTGAGCTGCTCCCAGGCGCTTTCGTTGATGTTGCCGTCGAGAATGATCGGCGTTGAAATTCGTTTCAGAGATATGATATCCCGGGCGGGCAGCGTTGTCCCGATTATCAGCATCAGCAATAGAGATAAAAGAAGAGACGTTGCGGCACCATCGCTATTTGCTGTCGTTTTTCTGAAATTAAGGTGATTTTGTTTCATGTCTGCTCCTTTTAGTTGCGTTTCAACATTTTTTCAAGACTGATCCAGGATTCGGAAACGGCATAGGAATCCTGTGCGAATGGTGGCGATTTTTTTGCCATTCGCTGAATTGGATTACCGTCCAAAGGTTATCGAAATGTTTGTTTTTAGATGCGAAAAAATTCGCATCTACCTGCCTAAAAATAGCGCAATTTTTATGCGCTGTTTGAATTAGATATGAATATATGTCGCCCCGACAGGGCTTAGGAATTTCCCAAAATAAACAGGCTATAAATATTGTGCTCCTACGGAGCATTCTGTTCGTTTGAAATGGTTGTTAAAGTCCCGTAGGGACGAAATATTTATAGCTATAATTAGATCAAAACTTGATTCAGCCCTGTAGGGGCGGCATATTTGTTTGCCGAGTACATGTAAATAATTCAAATAAGCTTCGTTTAATTCATTTCAATCTCATCCATCGCCCAGACGACCATTGCCCGCACCTGCGGGGAAGAATCCTGCAGCGCATTTATCAACGCTGGTACCGCTGCCTGTTTTTTCAGTTGCCCAAGGGATTGTGCCGCTGCGCTACGAACGGCCGCATTGGCATCTTTCAAAGCAGTGATGAGACCATCTACCGCCTGCGGCATTGTTTGCCGGCCGAGCATACGAACGGTATTGAGGCGAACCCCGGCATCATCATCACCCAGGCGGGAAATGAGTGCATCAATATTGGCGGGATTACAGAATCGCCCGAAAGCTTCCACGGCAATTTCCCGCACCGATGCTTCCGAATCATGTAAAGATCGTTGAACCGCTGCAATAGCGTCGGGAGCGTTGATCTCTCCTAGCGCCCAAACAGCGACATAGCGAATATCAGGCGAAACATCGTCTAATTGGGAGATGAGGGCGGGAACCGCAATCGCGTTTTCATGTTCTCCTAATGCGCGAATCAACATCTCGCGGGCGGCGAATGTTTTCTCAACAGCCAGCGCGTTCATCAATGGGGTGATTGCTGCCGGAGATTTGATTTCCCCCAGCGCCCATGCCGCCATAGCGCGAACACCGGCGTCTTTATCCGATAACGCTGCGATAAGCACTGGCACTGCCTGAAGATCTTCTTTGGTGCCCAATTGCCAGGCGGCCTGCTTTTGGATGTCCGGTTGATCGCTGCGGAGATTGGCAAGGATCGTTTGCCGGTCTGCCAATGGCATTTTTATCGCGGCGGAAAGCTGGCAGCTCGCCGCGATAGATTGCTCCTGCAATTGCAACACCGATAGCGGCAGCAGGAAGGATAAACAGAGCAGAAACGCCAGCACTGTCGCGCTGCGCGTCAGGCCATGCCGGTGTATTTTCGCGGAAAGAATTCGTTGAATGCGTGATTTTAATTCGCCGGTATCGGCCATGGCGACGGCCCTGCTGCCCAGTTGATTGCCGGTGGCAAGCCCGCGGGCAATCTCAAGCAAATGTTCGGCATAATCGCAATTTGCGGTGCCGAGGCGAATCACCCAATCATCGCTGGCCAGTTCCCGTTCCAGGTTGGCCCGGCGGGCGGCCAGCCAGACCAGCGGATGAAACCAGTAAAAAGCGCAGGTAATCTGGATGAGCAGGTTGCTCAGATAGTCCATTCGCTTAATATGCGCCAGTTCATGCAGGATGACAACATTACGGCGCGATTCCGGCCAATAGATTGCTTGCTTCGGCAAAAGGATAACCGGCGAGAAAAAGCCAAAAGTGACCGGCACGGAAGTATGTTCGCTGATCTTCAGACGCAGTGGCTGATGCAGCCCAAGCTGGCTGGCAGTGCGGCTCATAGCAGCTATCCAGGCCGGATTGGCCGGAGATGATGCGCGGTGAAATAAAAACCAGATGCCCCCGGTTTCCAGCAAACCCTTCAGGAGCATGAGCACCGCACCGATTAGCCAAATGCCACCGCTGACGACAAGCAGCGCTTGCCAGGGAAAGGGGGAAGATGCAACCCCGCTCTGGATTGCCGGTTCGCGCTGAAGCAAGGGCATATTGTTATCAATGAGTGGTTTTTCAGCCGCCGCCGGATGAAATAAATTCGTTGAAGGAGCGGCGACTATGGGTGTTTCTGCAGGCGCTTCGACCGGTGGTAGCAGCGGCACCTGCCAGGAAGGTAAAGTTTGCATCAATACCGGCAAAGCAAGAATGCTCGCAAACATTAGCAGCCAGAAAAAATGGCGGTAAGCGGCAGCGGTATGCTGTAAAAAACGATGAATGAAAAATGCTGCCCCCAGGATGACGGTAACTTTTAGGATAAGTGCTAACAGCAACCAATGGAAGGGATTGGCCCCGATGGTGTTCTGAAAAATTTCCCAGAAGGTGTTCATTTTTTACGCTCCGCTTTTGCTTTTTCAATCATTTCCGATAAGTCCTGCAATTCCTTGTCGCTGAGATTTTCTGCGGACATATCCAGCAAGGTGGATACGGCCTGCGGGGCCGATCCTTCGAAAAAAGTATGAACCAGATGGGCCATGGCGGATCGCTTGGCTTTATCCGGCTGAACGGTCGGGCTATAAATGAATTTCTGACTTTCCTTGCGGTGGGTAAGGCGTCCCTTGTCTTCAAGAATTTTCAGGATGGCGCGGATGGAATTATAGCCGGGGGGATCGGGGAGATGGTCGAGTACATCTGCCACACTGGCCTCACCAAGCCGATAGATAATGTCCATCACCTGGCGTTCCCGGCGGCTGAGATAAATTTCCGAGGATTTCGGCATTGTAAGCTCCGTTTAGCGATAGTGATTTAAAGGTGCGAAATTTTTCGCACCTTTAAAATAGGCGGGGGAAAAAGAATTGTCAAGGAGAAATGCGAAAAATTCCGCATTTGCGATCTATTATTCGTATCGTAAAGACTTCACCGGATCCATCAGCGCGGCTTTAACGGCCTGGAAACCAACGGTGAAGATGGCGATAAGCAGCGATATCAGCGCTGCGAGAATGAAGATGCTGCTGCCGATATCGACCCGGTAGGCAAAGCTCTGCAACCACTGATCGATAACGTAATAAGCGGCGGGAATCGCCAACACAACCGCTGCGACAATCAATTTCAGAAAATCGGCGATGATCATGCGGGCGATACCGCTAACCGAAGCGCCAAGCACTTTCCGCACCCCGATTTCTTTGGTGCGTCGTACGGCAGAAAGGGTCGCCAGGCCGAACAAGCCGAGGCAGGCGATCAGGATAGCAAACATCGCTGCCGAGGTAACGATGCTGCCCAGGCGCATTTCTTGCCGATATTGTCGATTAAGAGATTCATCAAGAAAATAAAAATCAAAATCAAGATTGGGGGCGACTTTTGTCCAGGTCGTTTTCAGTAAGTCGAGAGTGGCGGAAAAGTCCCCGGGCTTAATGCGCAGGGCCATTTTCGGATTGGGACTAACCATGATACCAATATCGGAGGCGCCGGACATGATCGTCTGCGGCTGCAGCACCAGCACCAGTGGGGATACCCGGCTGTGCAGTGATTGATAGTTGAAATCCTTCACTACGCCAATAACTTCGTGCGCCCCAAAATTGCCCGGCAACTGTTTCCCGATGGGATCGTCCCAGCCATAGGCTTTTGCCAGGGCTTCGTTGATGACAATGGCAGATTGCGCATCGGAAGAAATATCCCGGGAGAAAAATCGCCCGGCGGCCATCTCCATATTCATTACTTCCAGAAATTCCGGGGAAACCTGGTTCATTTGAAAGCCGCGGTAGCTGCCGTCATCTGCGTCATAACCGACAGTCATCCAGCCTTCGCCGAGGGCAAATACCGATGAAGCGATGCCACTGATCGCACTGTGTCCGGAAATTTCATTACGGAATAGCTCAATTAAGGGATGCCCTTCATTCCGGGGGAGATTCGTGGGTATAATGACAACCTGCTCTTTTTCGAAACCAAGATTTTTTTGCTGAAGAAATTTCAGCTGACTGGAAATCCCCAAAGTGCAAATGATTAACAATACCGAAAGAGCGAACTGGAAAACAACCACCCCTTTTTGCACGCTTGCCGCGGAAAACCAGTTTTGCTTTTGGGAGCTGCCGGCACTGATTTGCCCGCGCAATACTTCCACCGGACGAAAAGCCGATAAAACCATGGCAGGATAACTACCGGCGATCATACCGACAAGAATAATCAGCAGAAACATGGTCAATAACATGGTGGGATCGATCGATAGCGTCAAAACTTTGCCGGACAAATCATTGAACAGCGGCAGTAATAATAGGGCGATCCCATAACCAATGATCATCGCCAGGCTGCTCAGCAAAATGGTTTCTCCCCAAAACTGCCCCATCAACTGCAGGCGGGCGGCGCCGACGGTTTTTCGGATACCCACTTCCCGGGCGCGTTCGGTGGAACGGCCGAGGGATAATGTCATAAAGTTAAAACAGGCGATGAGAAATACCAGCAAGGCAATAACCGATAATATGTAAGCATAGGCAGGATCGCTGATCGCCTCGATACCGGCCGGATACGTGTAGTTCAAATGAATATCGCTGATCGGTTGAAAATGAATTTGGTAGGAATTCTCCTGATAGCGTTCTCCCAATTGCTGGCGCATCATTGGTTCAATTTTCGGCGTGATACTGGCGATATCATAATTCTCCGGAAACAGCAGGTAGGTTTCCACCGCCACGTTAAAGTAGCTGCGACGCGCGCGCTCACTCCAGATATTCTCACTATTTACCGCAAAGGGGATGATTATTTCGTGCTGGATGCTGGAATAAGTCGGTGGGGCGGTAATAATGCCACTAACGATAAAGTCTTGAAATTCCTGGCCGATGCGGATGGATAGTGATTGTCCGAGAGGATTGCTATCGCCAAAATACTTCGCGGCAATGGCCGGGGTCAGCAGTACGGTTGAGGGATCCGCACCGGGATTTCCCTGTATGACCGGAAAGTCAAACATCTCATGGAAATCCGCATCGACGATATGAATACGTTCGGTAAAAGCATCTTCCCCCCGTTTTACCAGGCTGTTCATTACGCCAATCCGGGTAGACTTGGAAATCTCCGGGAAATTCTCCTGCAGTGTCTGCGCCAGCACAATCGGTGTAACGGTGTTGAAAAATTGTTCATCCTCGCCGTACACTTCCTCTACCGCCGCCCGGTAGATGCGTTCGGATTTTTCATGAAAACGGTCATATTGCCATTCATCCCGTACAAAAAGCATGATCAGCAAACAGCAGGCAATGCCCAGTGCCAGACCAAAGACATTGATGAATGAATACAATTTTTGTTTGAATAAACTTCTGAAAGCGATTTTGATATAGTTCTTGAGCATATTAAATCCTCCGACTCAGGAATGCATTTTAGGGGGAAAGGGTTGCAAAATATTTTTAAACGAGAGAAAGGGGAGGAATGATTCAAAAAAATAGTGGCAGGAGAATGCTAGTGGCAGTAGCATTATGGTTTGGGTAAATAAAAAAGGCAGCATCGAAACGATGCTGCCTTTTTTTCCCTGAAATCAAAATAATCCGGTACAGTCTGAGATGCTCACTTTGTTTGCTGTCACCACATTATTTCAATTAACTTTTTTCTACGATAACCAGGTATCGCATTTTCCAAAACTCCGCAGGGTTCAATATCTCCAGTGCCCCCATGTCTTCATCCTGTTCTACCAGCTGGTAGGAAGCAGGATCATGAGGAGAGATTATTTGGATTTGCTCAATGTTGGTCGAGAGGGGAATCCGCTCGGTAACGGAAATATCCGTTATATGAAAATGAGCGGTTTCAAAATCATCTGCTAATTGACGGGTTTTGCGAAGACCGAGAAACCCTCCCTTGTCAATGATGATTCCCTTCTCTTTTAATGA
>JAUIFT010000142.1 GCA_030430345.1 Calditrichia bacterium
ATCCCGCCGTAAAGCCGCTTCTTTATAGCTCATGTCCGGATCAGGTTTGATATTGAAACCCTTGTGCCCGATGCCCTGTTTGTTTTCCCGGCGGGGGATGCCAACATCAATGGCATTGTCGATTTTCACGATACCAAAAGATTTCCCGACCAGGTCGACATGAAAATGCGCTTGAAGCGCAGCAACGATCTCATCGTAATCGAGTCCATAGACTTCCAGGTCGATATCCTTACTGTCGATGCCCATTAACCGGTCGCGTACATAACCACCGACCATCAGGCAGTCGCGGGCGCCGGCTTGATATAACAGTTCGGAAATTTTTTGGGCTTTTTTAAGCATGGGAAAAATGAGTTAGAGTTTCAATTTAGGTTTTGTTCTTGTTCACTGAATTGTGTTTTTAGGCAGTTTCGAGAAAAATGGCTCCGCTTCGCTAATGGGGGTTGGTTTGGAGAGCTCAGTCTTTTAACAATTAGCGACCATCGGGAGCAGAACCATCAATAGCATCCATCGCAGTTACCGCAGGGCTTTTCGTTGGGAAAACCGAAATAGGTGGAAATAAATACCCGCCGGCAGGTTTCCGCCCGGAAATACTGCACCATCGACAAGAGTTTCTTTTGGTCGTTGAGTAGCTTTTCCTGAAAATGATCTTCATCTAGTAAAATATCCGGCACCTCGTCGAGGAATTGAAAATTTTTCTGTTCCACGCTGCCTTCGGTAACGCCATAACGGTCAAGCATATTCAGTGCTGTTTCCAGGCGAAAATCGTGGCGATTTTTAAAATTGAGCTGCTCCCGCAGATAGTCCAGCCCCATGGAATTTGCCATGCCCTCATTTTCATAGAGCAGGGCGTACAGGCGGTCATAAAAGTGCGGTTGCGGATTGGACCATTTGATGAATTCCATCTGCGTCGCCAGGTCATTCTGGTCGAACAACAATAGACAGAGTGATGGTTTACCATCGCGCCCGGCCCGGCCGATTTCCTGATAATAGCTTTCCAGCGAGCCGGGAATTTCCGCATGGACTACGCAGCGAATATCCGGTTTATCGATGCCCATGCCAAACGCATTGGTTGCCAGCACCAGGCGGTCATCGCCCTCAAGAAACCAGCGCTGGGCGCGCTTTCTTTCCCGGGCATCCATTTTACCGTGATAGATACCGTGCTCAATCCCGCGTTTATTCAGCAATTCCGAATAGCGCTCAAGGGATTTGATCAGGGAAAAGTAGATGATTCCCGAGCCGGGATAATTCCCAATGGCATAATCGATCGCTTTCAAACGCTCTTCTTCGTTGATGACATCGGTTACTTCCAGGCGCAAATTCGGGCGTTCGATGCCCTGGTGGAATACCTTGATATCGCTTTTGTTGACGCCCAGTTTATCGACAATATCCCGCTGCACCTCCGGCGTTGCGGTTGCGGTAAGCGCTACGGTTAAAGGATTGCCAAGCAGCTCCCGAAATTCTCCAATGCGCGAGTAGTCCGGGCGGAAATCATGGCCCCATTCGGAGATACAATGGGCTTCGTCTACTGCCAGCAGGGCAATGTCAACCTGACGGACAGCTTCCACAAACTCCGGTTTGCGAAAACGTTCCGGGGTAACATAGAGCATTTTAATGTTGCCCTTCAAAAATTGCGTCATGCGGCGTTCGCGCTTTTCTCCCAATACCGTCGAGTTGATGAACGTGGCGGGAATATCCTTTTTGCGCAAGGCATCAACCTGATCCTGCATTAAGGCAATCAAGGGACTAATGACGATCGTGCTGCCTTCCATGCAAAGCGCCGGCACCTGGTAGCAGAGGGATTTTCCCCCACCAGTGGGCATTAATACCAGGGCATGATCCTTACCTGCCGAGTTGACCAGGCGATTGATAATTGCTTCCTGGGCGCCGCGAAAAGCGTCAAATTTGAAATACTTATGTAAAACGTCTATTGGTTGCATAAAATATTGCTTTTATTTGGTTTGCTGGGACAACGATGTTTAATGGCTAAGGAACAAACGGTCTTTTTTTCTTACAAATTTGCAAATTTGCAATTTCATTCAATTATTAACCCTGATTGTCCGGAAAGTTGAATCGGCTTGGGTTAATATTTTTAATAGTTACTCATTTTTTCCGTGCGACTACTATTATACATTCGTTTGGTTGGAATTCAAATCGATTTTAAATGCGGCAATCCTTTCCCGACGGCTTAAAAACGGGCGCAATTGTGAATATTAAACTGCTGAAACGCTTTCAAATTATTCTGGCAAATTCTGCCCATACTCTGTTGTTGCCGGCATTTAATCTGCTGATTTCACTATTGGTAATCCGCCTTGCCTCCCGCAGCTTGTGGGGAGAGTTTGTGACAGTGCTGATCCTTATGAACCTGGCGATTCATATTATGCACTGGGGCAGCAAGGAATATTTATTGCGGGAGTTTAGCCGCTCTCCGAAGCGCCAGGGAAGGGATTGGCAAAGCGTTTTGCTGAGTCGCTCTATGCTCGCTGCCCTGTTCCTGCTGTGCGTGATATTCTGGCCGGGAAGTGCATTTCAAAAAGGGGGGCTGGCATTGTGGGGAATCGGCGCCTTGCTGTATAAATCCTTTGATGTGCTGGTGCTCTTTCATCGCCGCTTTCTGACGGCGCTGGCCCTGGAAGTTATTGTCATTGGGCTGATTGTTGGAATTATCTGGTGGCAACCGGCCTCTCTTGGCGTGGATTTGTTGATTATGCTTTTTGCCATATCAGCCTGGTTGAAAGCGGTCGGATTACTATGGCTTTTTCGCCGGGAAATTACCCGCGGGGAAAACGGGCAATTTGAGGCGGTTTTCTTCATGAAGGCTTTGCCCTTTTTTCTGCTGGGATTCAGCGGTATGCTACAATCGCAAACCGATTTATATTGTGTCGTCTGGTTCCTCACCCGGGAAGATGCCGGATTCTACCAGGTCTTTATTAATATGATGATATATCTACAAGTAATCGCCAGCCTGATTCTCCAGCCATTTCTGAAAAATATTTACCGGTTGAGCCAGCAAGCGATTCGAAAAATCTCCCTGAAGCTTTTTTTGCTGGGAATTTGCATGATACTACCCTCCCTGACCGCTGTTTGGGCGCTGCTTACCTATCTCTACCAATTTGCGCTGAATGCTACACTGTTGATTCTGGGAGGCCTGTTTGTATTGCCGATCTACGCCTATTTGCCCATCGTTTATCAGCTTTACAAAGCCGGGGGGGAAAAGCAGGTGCTTTGGGTAAATATTGGAGGAATTGTTATCAATTTGCTGCTGAATTTACTGCTAATTCCCCGATGGGAGGTTGCCGGTGCATTGGCTGCCAGCGCTGCCGCTCAATGGGGAATGTTGCTTGTCTACATCTTTTTTGAGAAAAAAGGAACGACCGCCCATGAAGCTCATCTGTCCTAGTTGCGAAGCGCCATTGAGCGAAGGCCGGGTATGTGGCAATAATCATCGCTTCACCGAAGCGGATGGCGTTTTGATGCTATTGACGGACGCTTTCCGGAAGCGGCTGCAGATTTTCGAGACACATCTGGCGAAAATGCGTGAAAAGGAAACTATACGTAGAATTAGTGATCCGGCTGCTTTTTCTGAATTGCCTTTCGGAGCTGCCATCAAAAATGATGGCGAATGGCGACTGCGGCAATACGATTTGGCAATAATTAACAAATTACTATCGGATCTCCCGGAACAAAAAATCCTGGAGATCGGCGCCTGGAACGGCTGGTTGAGCCACCGTCTTACTTTAGAAAATCATCAGGTGCTGGCGATCGATTACTTTAGCGATGAATTTGATGGTTTGAAGGCGCAGAAATTTTATCCTGTCCAATGGCCGGCAATCCAAATGGATATCAGCAATCTGAGTCCGCTGGGCGCAGAGCGATTTGACGTGATTATCCTGAACCGCTGCCTGCAATTTTTTTCGAATCCGCTAGATTACATGTGCTCAGCCGCGACGTTACTAAGACCGGGGGGGAGAATAATTCTCACCGGTATTCAATGCTTTCCCAATCCCCGGAAAAAAATAGAGCAGATTGCTATTGCCCGGAAAAACTTTCAACAATCCTATGGCGTTGACCTGTTTCTAAACCCCACCCGTGGCTATCTCGATTGGGGAGACAGAAAGCGTCTGCTGGCTGCCGGTTGTCGCCTGGTGCCTTACCCTCAGCTGTTCCGGAATAATTTGAAAGCGCGCTTGCGCCGCTTTCTGCCGGTTAATTTTTATGGCGTTTTTTCATAGACTGCTGGCTGCCGGCCGTTAGTCCGTAGAAGCGTTCACTGTAAACTGATAACTGTAAACTGTCATCTGCCAATCATTTCCGCAAATTCCTCCTCGGTCATGATGGTAATGCCCAGATCCTGTGCTTTTTTCAGCTTGGAACCGGCTTTTTCTCCGGCAACCAGGTAATCAGTTTTTTTACTGACGGACTTGATCGCTTTTCCCCCCCGGGCTTCTACGATTTCCGAGGCTTCGTCCCGGGTGAAACGCGTCAGCGCACCGGTAAAGACAAAGGATTTTCCGGCAAAGCGGTCATCAGCATCGCCGCTCTCTTCCGGCGCTTCTTCTTCAAATGGCATCCCGGCGTTACGCAGTTTTTCGATGACGGCGAGGTTGTCCGGCCGGCTGAAAAAATCCTGCACACTGGCGGCGGTTTTCTCGCCAATACCATCGATCGCGGCAATTTCTTCTCCGCTGGCAGTCATCATTTTATCAATCGAATGAAAATGTTTGGCGAGCAATTTCGCTGCGCCTTCCCCGACAAAGCGAATACCGAGTCCGAAGATAAAGCGGGCCAGTGGTTTCGTTTTACTGGCGGCAATGCCACTTAGCAAATTCTCTGCGCTTTTTTCGCCCATTCGTTCCAGGTCGGCGACGGCATCTTTTTCCAGGTAATAGAGATCGCCATAATCTTTAATCAGATCATTCTCCAGCAGCAACTCGACGACCTTTTCCCCAAGGCCTTCAATATCCAGGGCTTTCCGGGCGGCGTAATGAGCGATCCTCCCGCTCACCTGGGCAGCGCAGTGGATGTTCTCGCAGACCAAAGCCACTTCTCCTTCCGGGCGCACCAACGGCGTATCGCAGACCGGGCATTTTTCCGGCGCCTGGTAAGGCTGGCTATCCTTCGGGCTTTTGCTGGTATCTACCCGGATAATTTTCGGAATGATCTCCCCGCCTTTTTCCACTACGACGGTATCTCCTATATGTACATCCAGCCGCTGAATTTCATCGATATTGTGTAAACTGGCCCGGCTAACCGTGGTGCCGAGCAGAAGTACCGGTGCCAGATGGGCAACCGGGGTAACGGTGCCGGTTCGGCCCACCTGCCACTGGATATCATGCAATTGGGTAAAGGCCTGCTCCGTCGCAAACTTGAAGGCGATCGCCCAGCGCGGACTTTTCGCCGTTGCGCCCAACCGCTGGTGTTTCTCAAAGCTATTTACTTTTACCACAACGCCGTCTATTTCGTACGGGAGATTGTATTTTTTGCTTTCGAAAGATTGCCAGTAGGCGATCACCTCATCCACATTAGGGCAGAGGCGGCCATTGGGATTTACCGGGAAGCGCAATGCTTTCAGGGTCTGTAGCGCATCATAATGGGTGTTAACCGGCAGTGGCGTCTCAGTTGCAGTATCGAGGTAATAACAAAAAATACGTAAAGGGCGTTTCGCAACAACCTGGGAGTCCTGCATTTTTAAGGTGCCGGCGGCGGAGTTGCGGGGATTGGCAAAAGGAACTTCCCCGGCGGCTATGCGGGATTCGTTTAGCTGGGCAAATTCTTCTTTCGGATAATATACTTCCCCGCGAATTTCAATGTTTTGCAATGCGCGGTCTGTCGTTGCCAGCTTCAGAGGGAGGCTGCGGATCGTTTTCACATTATTAGTGACCACATCGCCCTGCTCACCATCGCCGCGGGTAACGGCGTGCTGCAGCAGACCGTTTTCATAAATCAGGCTCATCGCCACCCCGTCGATCTTTAACTCACAAACATATTCGAATGCTTCCCCCGGTTCGAGCAGTGAGCGCACCCGCCGGTCAAAATCGCGGATTTCTTCCTCGTTGTAAGTGTTCGACAGACTGAGCATCGGTTTTTGATGGCGCATTACCGGGAAGACTTTCGTCGGTTCACCGCTCACCCGGCTGGTGGGAGAATCGGGGTGTTTGAAATCCGGAAATTGCGCTTCAAGTGCCTCCAGTTCTTTCATCATCATATCATACTGATAATCCGACACCGTCGGCTGCGCGAGGACGTAATAGTTATAGTCGTGCTCGTTGAGTATTTTCGTTAAACGATCAATTTCTTGCTGCGCGCGGGAACGATCCATCTGGTCTCCTGATAAAATTGCCGATTATGAAAACCGGCAATTTGTTACACCGGAGTACGTATTCCGGAGCAATTTTAGTTTTTGCACTTAACTCTCAAATAGTCTGTTCTTTTTGATGTTGACTATTTATTACTGGCAATAAATTCGTATCTGCTGTAACTTGCATTATGATGAAAAGAAGCTTGTTCACACTCTTTATAATGCTGACCGCCCTGTTAATGCACTGCACCAATCCATTCACCACCCGCACCCCGGAAGCGCCGGAAGGTGATAATACGCTCTCGCGCAATTTACAAACAGATCCTAATACGATATTAACGAAAATCCAGCAGTCATTTCAGCAGCGCGATACCCAGAACTATTTTGACTGCCTGGCAGATACCGTGCAGTTTCGTAATGGGTTTAGCTTCGTTCCGGAACAGGCCGAGGCAGACCGGCTAAATAACTGGCAACGGGAAGAAGAACGCACTTATTTCTTTAATCTGATCAACGCTGATGGGCTCGACCGCCTGCAGGTGGACATTTTGGAACAATCTATTCCGGCGCCCGTTACTACATCA
>JAUIFT010000143.1 GCA_030430345.1 Calditrichia bacterium
GCAAAAAGGTCCCGTGATTCCACAAAACAGAAAAGTTTCTACGCCTTCTCAGCGGAATTTATATCGCGGCAAAAATACCGCTGGAAAACACCCGGTATTTCTTTACTGGCAGTTCCTGCCGAACGACGACGGTCGCCGGTTAGCTGCCAGACTTGCAAAATAGGATGGTTTCTGCGGCAAAGCGAGTCTGTATTGAGAAATTTGGTTCCGGGGTTTCGTAAAAAGCCAGATTTGTCAACAACGCAGTGTGATGGCAGCGCAGTAATAACCGTTGGCGATTACAGGTGTATCGATGATTTTTTAAGGTGGGCCAGGCGACACTTACATATTGCCACAGCCGCCCGCTATCGTTCAATACATTTTAATCAGGAATTTACTCATCTTCGGCAGCGCCATTATTTGCAACCAACGGCAATTGCGAAGATTCTTTAACGGTCTCCAGAACGATCGTAGAACGGGATGAGAGAATATTATCGAGACTACCGAGTTTCTCCCGCAGAAATTTACCGAACGTCTCGGTATTACGGGTGCGCACCTTAATCAGGTAACAATCTTCTCCGGTAATATGATGTATTTCCTGAACTTCCGGCATTTCCTTTAATTGCTTGGCGGTATCCAGATGCCCGTAAGTTTCCGAGGTTTTGATAAAAATAAAAGCCGTCAGTCCCAGTTTTAGCGCCTTCGCGTTCAAGCGCACTTCATACTGCTCGATAATACCTTTATCTTCCAGCTTTCGCATTCGTTCAAGAATCGCGGATGGCACCATACCGATTTTCCGGGCAATTTCCGCATTGGATACACGCCCGTTTTTTTGAACTAAGGACAAAATCTTTAAATCAATATCATCTATCATGCAAATATCCTTTTTCAGTTGTCAGTTATCAGTTTTGAATGCCAATTTTTGTGAAGTATTTATCGTTCACTGTTCACTGTTCACTGTTCACTGCTCACATAAAAACTTATATCCCCTGCATAGCCAATTCAAAACAATTTATTAGAAAGTCGGTTTTCAAAAAATTTCGGAAATAAATGAACGAAACGATTCCCAATGATTTTTCTTTGAAACAAAATGCCCCCGATTTACATTTTACGATTATGTTATTCGTGAAAAGGAGATGAAATGCTGTTACCCGTAGTCAAATTGTTTCGTAATTTACTGTTACTCTCGATCATCGGTTTACTATCCTGCCAGTCCACCCCGGATGACCCTCGCTATGATGTGCATTCATATGCTAAACCGGCAGCGGCGTTGATGACCCATCTGGATCTTACCCTGGCGGTAGATTTTGAAAGCAAACAACTGGATGGCAAAGCCACATTGCATATAGATAATAAAACCGGCACGAATCAGCTCCATCTGGATGCGCGGGATTTAACCATCGACAAGGTTACCCTGGGCAGCACAGAAACAGCCACTAACTTTAAACTTGGTGTTGAAGATACTTTCATGGGTCAACCGCTGATTATCGACATAACCCCGGAGACGGAGCTGGTTAACATCTACTACAAAACCTCCCCGGCAGCTGTGGCATTACAATGGCTCAGCCCGGAACAGACATCAGGAAAAAAACATCCTTTCCTCTTTACCCAGTCCCAGGCAATACTCGCCCGCACCTGGGTGCCCTGCCAGGACAGTCCCGGCATTCGCTTCACCTACAATGCAACGGTTAAGGTTGACACCGCCTTAATGGCGGTTATGAGCGCAGAAAATGGCACCGAACGCAACAGTGAAGGGGTCTATCATTTTACCATGAAGCAGCCGATTCCCGCTTATTTGCTGGCGCTCGCAGTTGGAGATATCGAATTTCGCTCGCTCGGCCCGACCAGCGGGGTTTATGCCGAGCCGGCAATGCTTGCCAAAGCGGCATTTGAGTTTGCCGACACGGAAAAGATGATTACCGCCGCGGAAGCATTGTATGGCGAATATCGCTGGGAAAAATACGACATTATCGTGCTGCCCCCCAGCTTTCCCTTTGGTGGTATGGAAAATCCCCGCCTCACTTTTGCAACACCGACGATCCTTGCCGGGGACCGTTCCCTGGTGGCGCTTATCGCCCATGAACTGGCGCATTCCTGGTCCGGCAACCTGGTTACCAATGCCACCTGGAACGATTTTTGGCTTAATGAAGGATTTACCAGTTATTTCGAGCATCGCATTATGGAGGCAATCTATGGCGAGGAATATGCCGGCATGTTGGAGCAGCTCGGCTACCAGGATGCAATGGACGACATCAACGATATCGGTCCTTCCAGCAAAGATACCCATCTTTACCTTGACCTGCAGGGGCGTGATCCTGATGATGGTATGACCGGCGTCGCTTACGAAAAGGGCCGCTTCTTTCTGCAAATGCTTGAAGATACTTTCGGGCGGGAAAAATGGGATGCTTTTCTCCGCGATTATTTTGATCGCTTCGCCTTCAAGAGCATGACCAGCGCGGAATTCGTTGCTCATCTGAATAAGGAATTGATTAAGGGAGACAAGGCGCTTGCCGAGCAAATCAACATTGATGCCTGGGTATACGGCCCCGGCATGCCGGAGAACTGCCCGGTACCGCAATCCGGTGAGTTCGATCGGGTGAATGCGCAAATAGACGCCTGGCTGGAAGGCACCGCGGCCTCCGCCCTGAATACCGACAACTGGACCACCCATCACTGGCTGCACTTTCTGCGCAATCTCCCGAAAGAACTAAGCACGGCGCAAATGACTGATCTCGACAATCAATTTCACTTTACCCAATCCGGAAATTCGGAAATCCATCACGCCTGGTTAATGCTGGCAATAAAAAACAGCTACGCACCAGCCAATGGCGCCCTGGAAAATTTCCTTACCAGCATCGGGCGACTGAAATTTCTCAGACCATTATATCAGGCATTGGCGGAAACGCCCGAAGGCAAGGAAAAAGCACTGAAAATCTATAAAATCGCTCGTTCCGGTTATCATCCGGTCAGCTATTCGACCATAGACGCTTTGTTGGGCTGGCAGGAGTAGCATCTGGTAATAAACGTAATCACTTCTTGCCCATTTGCAGATTTGCAGATTTACAAATAGGCAAATGAGTAAAATACAACACAGAGATAATCACATGTTTTGGGGAAAGCAATTACATCGAAATGGAGGTAAGTTCATGAAAGTACTTTTAATGATTTTGTCGGTCTTAATGTTCTCAACGATGATGACTGCTAACGACCAGTGGCGGGGCAAGAACCGCGATGGGCATTATAATGAGTCATCTTTGCTGAAACAGTGGCCGGATGCCGGTCCGCAATTATTGTGGAGCACGGAAAGTTTGGCAGCAGGCTATGGCGCCGCAACAGCTTCCGGGAATGCCCTCTACCTGGTTGGCGTTCAGGATCAGCTGGAATATCTCATCTCTTTGGATAAAGGCGGGAAAGAGCTCTGGCGCACCGAGATCGGTCATGCCTATGAAGGCGATTTTGCCCTCGGGCGCTGCACACCAACCGTGACGGATGGCAGCGTCTACGTAATTACCAGCGCGGGAAAAATTTGCCGGGTAGATGCTAAAAGCGGTGAGATCGATTGGTCGGTGGATGGATATAAAAAATTTGCCGGCAGTTGGGGAATCTGGGGCACTTCGGAAAACCCGCTGGTGGTGGACAATATGGTTATCTACACCCCGGGCGGCAACCAGACCACGATAGTTGCGCTAAATGCAGAGAGTGGAGAAACTGTCTGGCAATCCGAAAGCCTGAAAGACAAATCGGCATACTCTTCCCCGATTTACTTTCAGCATGCCGGGAGAAATGTGATTGCCAATGTCAGCGCCAATTACATTTTCGGGGTAGATGCATCTTCCGGAAAAATGCTCTGGAAATACAGCTACGGCACGCTGGAAGCACCGCCGATTGCCTGGGGCGCCCCTTATGTAAATACCGTGACGCCAATTTACCGCGACGGTCAAATTTACACCACCAGCGGCTATGATCATGTCGGTGCCGCTTTTAAACTGGCTGACGACGGATTGGGCATTTCCGTGGCCTGGACGGACAGAACGCTCGATACTCATCATGGCGGCGTGGTGCTGGTCGGCGATCATATTTATGGTGCCAACTGGATCAACAACCGGGCGGGTAACTGGTGCAGCGTCAATTGGAAAACCGGCGAGCCCACTTATGAAACGAAATGGCTGAGTAAAGGGTCAATTATCCATGCCGATGGCATGCTGATTTGTTATGAAGAAAAGCGCGGGACGGTTGGTCTGGCAAAAGCCACCCCGGAGAAGTTTGAAATCATCAGCTCTTTTCAGGTGCCGCTCGGTGGCGGACCGCACTGGGCGCATCCGGTAATTAGCGATGGCGTGCTTTATATTCGTCACGGCAAAGCGTTGATGGCTTATGATATTAGTGCCGGTTAAGAACCACTGAAATTTAAATGGCAGTAGCAGTTTTCAAAAATTATCGTCTGCTGCTGCCACTTTTCCAAATACGCCAACCACAGGAGAAAAGATGATCTTGCGCAGATTTCATTTCATAAACAGCTTCCTTCTTTTATTCTTACTCTCTACCAGTGTTCTCCTTGGGCGCCAGGCAGATCCGCGCTTTCATGAATTGATGAACCGCTATCATGAGAACGGCGATTTCAACGGGGCGGTTTTGGTGGCAAAAAATGGAGAGGTTGTATACAAAAAAGGATTCGGCTGGGCGAATGTGGAATGGGAAATACCGAATAGCGGCGACACGCGTTTCCGGCTCGCTTCCATCACCAAACAATTTACCGCATTGCTGGTATTACAGGAAGTTGCCAAAGGCACGATCAAACTGGATGCCCGGATTCGCGATTATCTCCCTGAATACCCTCCGAAAAACGGCGATGTCATTACCATTCATCAATTATTGTCGCATACTTCCGGAATGCCGCACTATGCCGGCATTCCCGGCTTCTTCCCGAAGTATAGCCGGAAGCTCTACACGCCGCAAAACTACATTAAGCTCTTTTGGGAACTGGACCGCAAATTTGAACCGGGCAGCGAGATGAGTTATAGCAGTTTTGGCTACTACTTGCTCGGGGTGATTCTGGAAAAAGTAACCGGAAAAAGCTACGCGGAACTACTGCAGGAGCGCATCTTCGATCCCCTGGGAATGGTCCACTCCAGCCTGGATGATGATCTGAGCATCGTGAAAAATCGCGCTGCCGGCTACGACCGGACCATTGCCGGTTTCCGTAATACCACCTTTCGGGATATGTCCACCGCCTATGCTACCGGCGGAATGCTCTCCAGCGTGGAAGACCTTTTCCGCTGGGATCGCTCGCTTTATGAGGACACCCTGCTCCCGGAAAAATACCGTGATTTAATGCTGACGCCCAATCTCAACAATTATGGCTACGGCTTCAATATCGCCGACCGTACCATCGGGGAAGATATGACCACAACGGTGGTTTCCCACAGCGGCGGCATCAATGGCTTTAACAGCCTGATTACCCGTTTGGTAGACGATGAGCATCTTATCGTACTGCTGCGCAATGCCCCTGGCATCAGCCTTCGCCAGATTACCGGCGATATTATCGCCATCCTCTACAATCAGCCGCTGGAAATGCCCCGCGCTTCCGCGGCCCGCGAGGTTGGGAAAATAATGTATTCGGAAGGGCCTGAGGCTGGCGCTGCCGCCTATCAACGCTTAAAGCGCGCTGAAGATAAAACATATCAATTTGCTGAAGGAGAATTCAATCAGCTTGGCTATGAATTTCTCCGCCTGAAAAAATTTCCGGAAGCGATCAAGATTTTCACCATCAATATGAAAGCTTTTCCGGCATCCGCGAATACTTATGACAGCCTTGCCGAAGCATATATGAACAGCGGCGACCGGGAAAATGCCATCAAATACTATCA
This sequence comes from Calditrichia bacterium, assembly GCA_030430345.1. The sequence continues at coordinate 5,847 of JAUIFT010000143.1, forward strand.
TCTGGCTATCGAGAAATCCGCAGCGGACAGCGCCATGGACGACACCCGCCGGGAAAATTTCCTGAAAAATGCCAGGCAATATCTGAAAGTGCTCGAAGGTTCCTGATCGCAAGCATCCCGAATCCCCGGCAAATCTGCGAAATAATTTTACACAAAGCTGCCCGGATTGGTTCTCAATCCGGGCAGCTTTACTTCCCGAAAGGCTTATCCACCGCTATTTACTAAGTTTACCCACAATTTGGCATTCCATTTGCCAACTATCCTCCACAAATAGCTCAATGACAACTGTGATCTTTAGCCCGCGACAACGGGCAACATTTTCGGCCCTTCCGGCATTCTGGAGAGGTTGCCTCAGGAAAAACCGAAGGACAGTAATCCAATAAGCGAATACTGCCATGTTACCAGCCCCTTAAAATCGCAGCATTCAACATCAGTTAATCTCAAATGCGAAAGCAGGTGTAAGATGATCAAATATCTATTGATTTTGGCCGTGGTAATATTAATCAGCCTCTTTTCCGGAGGCAGCGATAATGAACAACTATCACCAACAACTTTAATGGCGGCGACCAACGCCGAAACACCGCTGCTGATGTGAACCACCGTCCCGCCGGCAAAGTCCAAGGCGCCCGCCATCCCATTGAACAACGCCTTGTCACCGGCGAAGTAGGAAAGCGGACCTTCCGCCCACACCCAGTGGCAAAGCGGGCAATAGATAAAGGTCCCCCACAGTATCGAATACACCACCATCGCGCTAAACTTCATCCGCTCGGCGAAGGCTCCGCAAATCAGCGCGGGCGTGATGACAAAGAACATCCCCTGGAACAACATGTGCGTCAGTCGCGGCATCTTGCCGGCCATCGGGGTCACCGGTTGGTTGAGCGTTGAATCCCACTCGCGCGCCACGCCGTTCATAAACGCATAGTCGAAATTGCCAATCCAGCTGCCCGCCTCGGTCGGTCCAAAGGCGAGTGAATACCCATAGAGCGCCCAAATCACCG
>JAUIFT010000144.1 GCA_030430345.1 Calditrichia bacterium
CCTGTTGTCTGTCCGTCCGGATTTCGAACCGGACCCGGTGGAGGTGTCTCCGAAAATCATCGAGTTTTTCCAACAGGTAAAAGCGGATTTTAGCGAGAATGAGAGTGGAGAGAATCAATCCTTTACCCGCTATCTTTATGTGGAAGATGTGCGGGTGAGCGCCGCCTGGCGCTCCGCGTTACTGCCAGGCTGGGGGCAATTTCACAAACAGCAGAGAAGCCGGGGATTGATTCTCGGCGGCGCTTTCTGGGGAGCGCTGGCAGCAACCGGCTATGCCTGGCTGCAGGAAAGGGATCGTAAGCAGTCTTATGTTGACGCGCTCGGCCCGGAAAACATCACGACTGCCTATGATGATTATAACAAATGGTATCGCGCCCGCCGCGGGCTGACCATTGCCACCGCCGCGCTCTGGGCAATTGTGGTTGCCGATGCCAACTGGAGTCAATATCCGCGACCGGCGCTCAGCGTGAATCATCAGGGAAATCTGGAAATGCAGATTGCCATTTCTTTTTGAGGCAAACGAAAGTGCGCTTGTGAATCTGCGGAAAACCGTTGACCCCTAATGAAAATATTGCCGCTGCCCGCGGCCAATCTATACTTGAATTTTTACCCGGCCTTCTCTAAATTTGACGTGACCAAAATCGACTCAACTTTCTATTCCATAACCTCTGCGATATAAGCCCGGGAGCTAACAGCTTTAGCAAATTCAATTGACTAACCGCCTTCCACTAATGGCATCAAGATAGACCGGAAGAAAGATGACCCTGCTTAAAAAGTCTTCAAGAATATTTGGCATTATGGTTCTTTTTTGGGTAGCGAACGGCAATTACCTGCTGGCCCAGCGGGCGTCCGCTGTAAAGATGGCTCAACCGGAAATCCGCTTCGAACATCTCTCGGTGGCGCAGGAATTGTCAAGCAATTTTGTCAACTGCATGCTGCAGGACCGGTTGGGATTTATCTGGATTGGTACTGAAAACGGGTTGAATCGCTTTGACGGTTATGAAGCGATCATTTATCGCTATGAGCCGGAAGCAGGACAAGGACTAAGCGCTGATGACGTTTCATCCCTTTATGAAGATGCGCACGGCAACCTCTGGATTGGCACTTCCCGTGGGCTGAATAAATTCGATCCCATCAGCGAATCTTTCGAATGGTTTCTGCATAACCCGCAAGACTCTCTCAGCCTTATCGATAATAAAGTTACTGCCATTTGCGCCGATCCCGGCAGCAGCGGCCAGGGTATTTGGATCGGCACGCCAAACGGCTTGTGCCGCATGGAAATTGACCGACAGGGACACCGGATATTTCAGCGCTTCACTCATGATCTGAAAAATAACCACAGCCCACGGCATCAGTATATTTCAGCACTTTTCAAAGATAGTGGTGGATCAGTTTGGGTCGGGACTGGCGATTTCTCTATTAAAGGAGGCGGGCTTTATAGAATTACTCCGATAGCACAAAAAGAGCGATCTTTCGCAAATGAAGGTGCTTCCGCTTCACCGAATGAATTGTTTAAAGTTGCAAGACATTATACCTTCCCCCAGACATATATTCCGGGAAGAAAAACGCCATTGGGCTTTGCAAACTGGATTCGATCTATTTATGAAAACTCCTCGAATTTATTATGGATCGTTGCAGGCCCCAGGTTGAGTAAGTATAACCGCAATACGGATAATTTTACCCATCATAATTATTATAATCTTCACCCGGATAGCCTTTCCAGTTTTACTTTGAATTCGGTGGTTAGTGACCTTTCCGGGAATATATGGCTGGGGACGGACTTAGATGGATTGATCAAATTCGATACAGCGGCAGAAATATTCAGCGCTTATCGACGTCAACCGGAAAACCCGGCAAGTTTAAGTGAAGATATGATTCTTTCACTTTTTCGCGACAATTCCGGGACAGTTTGGTGCGGTACCAACGGTGCTGGCATCAGCAAGTTTTATCCTCAAGACAACTACTTTAAACATATAAAGAATGAGCTTCTTTCTCCGGATGATGCGGGGATGATGATGATTCACTCAATTTCAAAAAGCAACGGCGATACTTTGTGGTTAGGTACTGATCGTGGGCCGTTCAGATTTCTGCCTCCCGATCAACTGATCAAGTTTACGGGGCGGCAACCGATGGGGGGACTGCCGACGTTATCGATCATTGAGGAAGCGGGATCAGTCTGGTTTGCTGGCCTGGGTATGACCGGTGTTAATCGCCGCCAGAATAAAATTACAAATTTTAGCGAGAAGATAAGCCATTTTGCTGTTCATAAATTACTCATCGATCGCAATGAAACGATTTGGGTTGGTACACATAATGGCTTAAACAAACTGAATCGGGAGAGTGCTACATTCACATATTATTTTCACGATCCGCACAATCCTAACAGCATCAGCCACAACGCGGTAACGACCCTTTATGAAGACCGTTCCGGCTTCTTGTGGATCGGTACCGCGCAAGGCCTGAACCGTTTCAACCGGGAAACAGAGTTGTTTACCCGCTATAACCATGATCCGCGCAATGCACATTCACTGCGGAATGATGAAATAAGAATATTATATCAGGACCGTTCCGGCAGATTATGGGTGGGGACAAAAGGTGGACTATCACTCGCGAATGGCGAATATACCGCTAAAACCGTATCAGACTCGCAGGGATATCAGCTAACCTTCCGCAATTTTACTGAAAAAGATGGCCTCTCCAATGGGAACATCAATGGCATATTGGAAGATGAAGCCGGAAATCTCTGGCTTGGTACCGAAAAAGGGCTTTCCCGGTTCGATCCTGAGAGTGGTGAATTTCATAATTATGATCATACTGACGGGCTTGTCCTGACTCGTTATTTCCTCGGTTCCTGCTACCGGAACGACGCTGGAGAAATGTTTTTTGGCGGCCGTGACGGATTGGTGATGTTTCATCCCGATAGCATCAGAAGCAACCCGCATCCCCCGCCGGTCGTAATCACCGCCTTGAAACGATTTAATCAGCCGGTGGACCTGGATAGCGCCATATTCCTGAAGAAGATACTGGTCCTCCCCTATCATGAAAATCAGTTTTCGTTAGAATTTGCCGCTTTGAATTACCATTATCCTGCCTTGAACCGGTATGCATATATCTTAGAAGGGTTTAATGACTCCTGGATCGACAACAGCGGCAAACGAGAGGCAACTTTTACAAACCTGGATCCCGGGGAATATACCTTTCGGGTAAAAGGCAGCAATGATGATGGCATCTGGAATGAGGCCGGCGCAGCACTGCGGATTATTATTACACCGCCCTGGTATCGCACCTGGTGGGCATATATTTTTTACATACTGCTGAGCGGCGGCAGTTTCGCCGTCTTTATTCGTTTTCGCGAACGGACACTACGCCAGCGCACAGAAGAATTAGAGGCAATTGTGGCGGACCGTACCGCGGAACTGGCGGAAAAGAATATCGCTCTCCGGGAGTTAGATAATATGAAATCCCACTTCTTCGCCAACATTTCCCATGAGTTCCGCACGCCGCTGACGTTGATCCTCGGCCCTGTGGAGCAAATGATTGAAATGGTCCGCGAAAGCAATTTAGAAGAAAAACTGAATATCGTGCAGCGTAATGCCCGGCGGCTATTGGGCCTGATAAATGAGCTGCTCGACCTCGCCAAACTGGAATCCGGCAAAATGACCCTCAATGCCAAAAACGGTGATTTCATCCAATTTTTGAAAGGGCTGCTGTCGGCATTTGATTCACTCGCGGAAATTCGTGGCATCAATTTTCAGTTCACTATGTCCGCAGAAAAAGAAAATTTACAATCCCTGCGGGCGATGTCTTTCGATTATGATAAGATGGAGAAGATCTTTGCCAACCTTCTGGCAAATGCCTTTAAGTTTACCCCGGATGGCGGCAGAATAGGTGTGGAATTATCGGTTTCGGAATTCGGAATTCGGAATTCGCTGAAAGGCCAGTCTGAAACTGCAGGTCAATATATTGAGGTTCGCATTTCCGACAGCGGCGCGGGTATTCCCCTAGAAGATTTGCCACATATTTTTGACCGGTTTTACCAGGCCCGCGATGAATCCGCTGCCTCGCAAGACCGCATTGGTACCGGCATAGGTATGGCGTTAGTGAAAGAATTGGTGGCATTGCACCAGGGCACGATCACCGTGGAAAGCGAACCGGGCAAAGGAACAACAGTCATCATTCAATTGCCACAGGTAGGGGGGAAGCCCCAGGTAGGTGCGAAGCCCCAGGTAGGTGCGAAGCCCCAGGTAGGTGCGAAGCATTCCTTCTCAGAAACTGAAAGCAATAGTGAATTACCTGCCAGGAATGCTTCGCACCTACCTGCCAGGAATGCTTCGCACCTACCTGTGCCCCAGGCCCCTTCCGGAACCCCCGAAAGGACAGATCGAATTCCCCGAAGGGGCAGGCTGAAATCCGAAATCCGAAATCCGAATTCGAAATCCGAATTCGAAAGATCCCCGAAGGGGCAGGCCGAAATCGTCTTAATTGTCGAAGACAATCCCGATATGCGCACTTACATCCGGGAGGAATTATTAAAAGATTACGATCTGGCAGAAGCAGAAAACGGCCAAGAAGGATTTGAAAAAGCAGTGGAAATCATCCCGGACCTGATTGTCAGCGACGTCATGATGCCCAAAATGAACGGTTATGAACTCTGTGAAAAGCTGAAAACCGATGAACGCACCAGCCACATCCCGGTAATCCTCTTAACGGCAAAAGCCGGTGAAGAAAGCAAGATCGAAGGCCTGGAAACCGGCGCTGATGATTACCTTACCAAACCCTTCAATTTCCGGGAATTGCGTATCCGGGTCAGCAACCTCATTGAGCAACGGCGCAAGTTAAGGGAACGATTCAGCGGTGAAATGCTGTTAAAACCCGCTGATGTTGCCATAACCTCCTTAGATCAGCAATTTTTAGAAAAAGTAATCGGCGTGGTTGAGGCCCGCATGGCCGATGAATCATTTAATGTCGATGCTCTCGCCGAAGGGGTTGTTATGAGCCGCAGACAACTTCACCGGAAGCTTCTGGCGCTGACCAATCAACCGCCGCGGCAATTTATTCTCTCACTTCGGCTTCAACGGGCGGCAGAACTTCTTGGCAAAAACGCCGGAACGGTCGCTGAAATTGCCTACCAAACCGGTTTTAATACACCGAATTATTTCACCAAAGTGTTCCGGAAGCAATTCGGTTGCACACCAAAAGAATATTGCGAAAAAAAGACTTAGGGTGTGTTGACAATTAGGCGGCACAGCAGATTTTGAGGGATTTTCTCGCCTAATGCGGCGTTTTTTTGAGTTGCGATGTGGTTCATCTCACGATAAAAACAACAAAATTAGACGATAAAAGCACCGAAAGCTGCGTTTTCGATTAATTGTCAACACACCCTGGTTCAGGTAAACGACAACCCGAATTTACAATTTATAATTAATTAACTCATATTACGCGGTAATAAGAGTAACGTGATACCCTCATTGCGAACGGGCGTCTTTGCCCAGTGAAGCAATCTCCATCTTACAACCAGGAGGTTGCTCGTCGCCAGACTCCTCGCAATGACATGATCGTAAGCTAAACAAACATTGCGTAACATCAGTCAATTAATTTACAGCCTGCTTAACGACCCGAAACATTTTAAGCGCCCTCCGCTTTTGCAACGAAACGCTGCCCACCAGTCCTAAAATCACTATCAATCCCCCTGATTATCCGCCTTTTGGCAAAAAATTACCTTTTTATGGCAGAGGAGTGTAATGCCCAACCTCGCCGAATTCTTTAGGTTGAACTTGAAAGCTGCTTGAATGAAAAGCGCTTTGCCAAAGGAGAGAAAATGGAAAACAAAAAGAATTTAGCGAAGAACGAAAACACCCGAAAAATCCCGGCGGCAAGGCAGCATTCTAAAAGTATTGAAGCACTTTGCAAGGAATACCGCCGTTTGATGAAACAATTTGAAGCATTGAACCAAAACGGCGCTTACGATGCCGTCATAGAACATTTGCTGAACAAGTTAGAACAACTGAAAAAACAATCACCCAAATAGGAGATAGGTTATGTATCATCAACAAGCCAATACAGCAGCGCTTTCCTTTTCGGGAATCATATTCCAGGATAAAAAGCACCCGAACTATCGGGAGTGGCGACAGGCACATTTTCACCCTTCAATTGAAATTGATGCCGCTGAAACCGCCATGATAAATGCCAATGAGCGCTTCTTGCAGCGAATAATCGCCATCGTGAAAGCGAATATGGAGGACGAGACTTTCGGGGTTGGCCAGTTGGCAAAAGAAACCTGTCTCTGCCGCCGGCAATTGCACCGCAAGCTGCGGGCGCTGCTGAATCAATCTCCCTCCGGTTTTATCCGTAGCTGCCGTTTGCAACGCGCCGCTGCCTTAATCCGAAACAGCAGCGAAACCTTCTCGGAAATTGCCTATAAAAGCGGCTTCAACACCCCGAATTATTTTTGCAAAGTCTTCCGGGAAGCATTTGGCTGCACGCCGAAAGCATACCGGGCAAAAGCAGCTTTAGCAAATTGGAATCGTGAAGAAAAAATTCAATGGTTGAATGGTTAGATGATCAGATGATTGATCGCCCAACCAACAATTTAAGAATAGATCAGGGAGCAAAATCATGCAAAATCGAATCTTTATTCTCAGCTTAATTTTTATCTTCAGCGCCGGCCTTTTTGCCGGGGATGCGGGAGATCGGAAAAAATCTAATGGGAAATCTGCCGCAGCAGGCAAGTCGAATACATCCGGCAAGCTAAATATTGAGGGCGCTGCTGCTAAGGGGATTAGTTTTCTAAACGCCAATGGCGATACGCTGATGCAGGTACGCGAAGACGGTCAGGTCATCA
>JAUIFT010000145.1 GCA_030430345.1 Calditrichia bacterium
GTCGCCTTTGATTTGGGCGCTTTTCCGCACAAAATCAATCTCGTCATCATAGCTGCTGGGATTCTCATCCACTTCCGCGGGAATAACTTCATAATTGAGTCCGGCAGTGCTGAGCAGTTCCTGGCGGCGGGGAGATTGGCTGGCCAGAATGATTTGTTTGTTTTCCAGGTTCAATAACTTGTGCATGAAAGGCATATTAAATCAACTCGTCAATCAATGGCATTTATTTAATATCTGTTTACCTGCCCTTTCGATATCCTAATTACCGGGCAAATAAGAAAAGTTGGCGTTCTGCGGGATGTTTTTCAAAAGGCAATATTTAACTGCTCCCAATCCCGATGCCATACTGCTGTTTTTGCAAAATGGAGAAAATTTCCGTTATCTCGCCAGCATTGGCCCGAGGCGCTTGCCGCCAAGCAGATGCATATGAATGTGATATACTTCCTGACCACCATTGCGATTGCAATTCATGATTAGTCGATAACCATCTTCGGCAATGTTTTCCCGGGCGGCAATTTTTGCCGCAACGGTTAACATCCGTCCAAGTGCCGGCTCATCTGCTTCACTAACATCATTGATTGTCGGAATTAATTTATTCGGAACTATTAGAATGTGGGTGGGGGCTTGCGGACTAATGTCCCGGAATGCTGTTACCAGGTCATCCTGGTAGACAATGTCGGAAGGAATTTCTTTCCGGATAATTTTGCTGAAAATAGTTTCAGTAGCCATAATATCGCTCCTTGTGAAGATGTTCAGTTGATGTGACCGGAATATAATAAATCTGTGAGAATGATGAGAGGCTTTTTTATGAAGGGAGATCAGTGAAAATCGGATACTGAATGCGATGTCAGTATCCGATAAAACCTGACGATTAAATATAAGTTCGATCTACTCTGAAGTCTCGACAGCTTCAAGGCCAAGGGTTTTCCCTTTCTGGATAGCGGGAATTCCTTTTTCGAGCCAAAGGGGCGCCGGCGCTCCTTTCAGGTAATAATCAAAGTACTGCTGCAGGCGGGTTTGCCAGTCAACCTTATTATGATACTTCACCGGCCAATGGGGTTCGTTGTTATAATTGATCATCCAGGCCGGTTTACCAAGTCGCCGCAATCCTACAAACAATTCAATGCCTTGATACCAGGGCACTGCACCATCATGGTCGTTGTGAAGAATGAGTAAGGGCGTTTCAACTTTGTCCAGCCAAAAAATCGGGGAATTTTCAAAATAGCGCATCGGATACTCCCATAAGGTGCCGCCAATCCGGCTTTGAGTACGCTCATACTGAAACATACGGCTGAGACCGGTTCGCCAGCGAATACCGCCATAGGCGCTGATCATATTGGCAACCGGCGCCCCGGCTTCCGCGGCTTTAAATATATTACTGCGAGTCACCAGGTAAGCTATTTGATAACCGGCCCAGCTATGTCCCATCACGCCAATATTATCCTTGTCAATAAATCCTTGTGAAATCAAATTTGTTACACCGGGGATTACTGAATTCAGGGCGCTTTCTCCCGGGTAGCCAATACGATAGGGAATGTCCGGTTCGAAGACGACATATCCCCGGCTGGTATAAAAAGAGGGACTGATTACCGAACGATGCGGGCCGGGATAAGCGTAGCGATATAATTCATGTGAACTTTTTTCATAGAATGTCACCATCGTTGGGTATTTCTGGCTGGGATCAAAATTCTCCGGTTTGTAGAGAAGGCCCTGCAGGCGCTGTCCATCCAGGGCGGTCCATTCTATTAATTCCGAACTTCCCCAGAAATATTCCGACTGTTGCGGATTAACATCACTAACCTGCGTCATGGCGGCAAATGTCGGGCCGCTGACCCAGAGATCCGGGAATTCCTGAAAATCCTGACGGGTAAACATGAGCCGGCTGCTGTTTTTCGCCTTCAATGGCCGGCTAAAATGTTTGCCGGTTAAGACGAGCTTTTCCGGTTGAGTGACTGCGCCCAGTTGGTCCTGATAAAATCCGGCCGTTTTATTATCCCAGTGGAACGCGGCCAGCAAGATTGGGATGGCCGGTACATAGTCGATCTCCGGATCCAGCGCCCGATAGCGAAAACGCAAATTCTCTTTGCGGCCAAGAGTATCGGTAAGGCAGTTTATTGGGGTTTTACCCGTGGGATCGACTTGCCAGAGATCATGGCGGTCATAGACGAGAAATGCGCCGTCCTTTTCCGTCCATCCGGCATTGCCATAGGCATCGGCGGGATACGGCCAGTCATGATTTTCATCGTATACCGGAAAAGGGATTTGATCGGAAAGATTGATGATGGTTTTCCGTTTCACATCCATCGCTTTCCAGGAGAGCTCCTTTCTATCCCACCAGGTGAAATAAGTGGCGGCAGGAGACAGTTGTGCCTGGGATTGTATCTTTTCCAGCACGCGCTCTGAGCGGCCGGTTTTCATATTGATAAGATGCACATCATAATAAGACGGGTAATCCCAGGAAACTTCCCGGCGATAGGGCATATTACTCATGCCGATGGCAACATCCGCATCCCCTTTGCTGCCAACGGTGACATCCGGAACGGCTTCGCTTGCTAATTGAAAGACCTGTTTTTTATTCAGTTGAACGACTGCCAGGTAGTTACGTTTCTTTTCCTTCTCAACATCCTTCAACTGCATGGTCTGAATGTATGGATCTTGCCAGTGCCAGATGTCCAGAACAACTTTTTCATCCTCCGGAATGGAGTCTTTTTTTACCGTTTCAGCAAACGGGGCAGTCGCAAAAAAGAGTCTTTCGCCATTGTCGGAAAAATATACATTGCCATGTTCGCTAACGCTCCAGTTCGCGGGAAGTCCCTGTGTGGCTGTCCCGGCAACTGCCGTTGGTAACGGCTTTTCCATTGGCCAATGATACAGTTTGTATGCCGGAGTTTCAGCGCTAAAATCATCTCTGTTTGATATAAATGCAATTTGTTCGCCTTTCTCATCGAAAACGATCTTTTTATAGTCGCCACTGCCGCTTAAAACCGGCACTTGCTCCCCGGTATTAACAACGATCGCAAATACACCATCAGCGCTGCTGTCCTTGCTGGCAGCGCTGTAAACCAGCCAGCGGCCGTCTTTGGAAAAAATATACTCAAGCACATGGGATATGCGCGTTTCACTGCCATCCTCCAGATTCCGCAAAACCAGTTCGCTGCCGTATGCTTTCTTTTTTTTTGGTTTATCTGATGCATCTTTTTTGGGAGATGGGGGGCTTTCAGGTTTCTCGGGAGGAGATTTTGCGGCTGTAGTATCGGAAGAATCTGCTGCCGATGCCAACGGCTCTTCCAACAAGTAGGCCAGCCAGGCCCCATTTTCTTCCGGGAATTTAAAGGATTTGACCCGTTCTGCATAAAAAAGTGCACCATTACCGGTATTTAAGATGCCTAAAGAATCCTTGGGCATTTTTTCTTTTGGGGTCTTTTTTTGCTTCGCTGCTTTAACCGCTGCTTTGGCAGCTACTATTTTGAAGGCGGCGTAGCGTGCGTCAGCAGAAAATTTTGCAGATGTCCCCCGCGCTACCTGATGGGTTTCTCCCGAGGAAATGTGTTTGACTACCAGTGTCGGATCACCGTTTTCCGGCCCGTAGCTGTACAATGCCCATTCACCGTCGTTGGAAATGGCGTTCTCGTTAATCCTGCTCCAGATCTCATAAACGTGATGATCCATTGGCTGTTTAGACTGCGCCAGTGCGAAAAATGAACCGAATAAGAGAAAGCAGGCTAGGAAATAAATGGAATGGATAGAATTCTTCATGGCGTCTCCGTAGTACGAATAAGGTAAAGCGGAAAATAATTTATGGAAAAAAAATCATCAAACTGAATATTGCCAATAGCAAGATGGTCTTGCTAATAACAATATTCAGATAAAGATAATATTCAGAGAGGTTTTTGAACCAAAAAATCTCAGTGACAGAAATTCAGCCTGGCGAGACCTATTTCCCGGGAACCAGCTTAACCTCAAACAGTTTCGGCCAGTTTTTACCCGTAACAAACAAGCGATCATTCTGTTGATCGTAGGCAATGCCGTTCATGGTATCTATTGCCGGATGTTTATCGGCATCAATCAATAATCCGGACAAATCGATCCAGGCAGTGACCGCACCCGTTTCCGGTGCGAAAACAACGATTTTCTCGCTTTGCCAGACATTGGCATACACTTGTCCATTAATATATTCCAATTCATTCAACTGCTTTACCGGCGTATCGCCATCTATTACCTGAATCTTGCCAATCTCCTGAAATGTGATCGGATCAAGAAAATAAATGTTCTCGGTGCCATCACTCATTATCAGCTTTTCGCCATCATAGGTTAACCCCCAGCCTTCAGAGGGATAATAGAACTGATCGATAAGCAGGAAGCTTTCCAGATCATAATGAAAGCCGGTGTTGGATTGCCAGGTGAGCTGGATAATTTTATCATCATAAATAGCTACACCTTCCCCAAAATATTCGGATGACAACTGATGAAAATTGAGGACCGTTCCCGTGGTTAAATCCACCTTACGCAGAGAGGATTCACCGTTTTGCCCGGTGCCCTCGTAAAGGAATCCATCTGCATAAACCAGACCCTGGGTGTAAGCACCGGGATCGTGGGGATAAGTATTAATAATCTTATAAGAATAGGTCGGAACATTTTTGTCGGGAGGAAAGTATGCCAGGCCACTAATCGCGCCGGCAAATAGACACAATATGGTTATTAACAGGCTAAATTTAATCGTCATTACAGTTTCCGTGCTTTTTCATATTTAATATCAAAAATAAAGGGCAATGTGTTGATTTTCCAAATTAAATAATTCAATTCCGTGGAATCCATCAACAGATGTTTCCCAAATATTTAATAATAAAACTTACCGGCGAAAAAAAAGATCAAATTTGAGTGCCTGAATCGTGTTCTTAATCAGAATTACTAACAATTCATTTATCCGTCTGTTTCTGCGCAACTGCTGTTTGTGGATGCTTTGTGGAAATGCCGCTATCTCTCAGTCGGTGCAGCTCCCTTTCGATCATATTAATACACAAGATGGTCTTGCTCAAAGTTCCGTTTATACAATATTTCAGGATAAAACCGGTTACCTCTGGTTTGGTACACAGAGCGGCCTTAATAAATACGATGGCTATCAATTCACCACCTACATCCACGACCCTGCCGATACAAATTCCCTCTCCAATAATTGGGTCAGAGCTATCGTCGGCGCTCCCGATGGGAAGATTTGGGTTGGCACCCGCAATGGCGGTTTGAATCTGTTACATCCCCGCGATGGATTCTTCAATCGTTATATGCATAATCCCGATGATCCTTCCAGCGTTAGTAGCGACCGAATTACTTGCCTGTTAAGCGATGGTTCCGGCACGCTCTGGATTGGGACGGCAAATGGGGGTCTAAACCGCTTTAATGTTAACGATACAACTTTCGCCAGTTTTCAAGGGCAATCCGCTGCTGGCAATGGCTTGCAAAGCAATCATATTACTGCATTGCGGGAAGATACTGCCGGACGGCTCTGGGTCGGCACGCAACGGGGACTTTATCAATTTGACCCGGAAAGTGAGCAGTTTAAAGGATTTTTCCCCAATCCGCATACCCTGCGCCATCCGGAAAATGCCATAACAGCGATTTTTGAAAGCGCCCCCGATAACTTTTGGATTGGGACCCGGCAGGGCGTTTTTCAGCTTGATGCCGCAACAGGGATCTTCGAAAACCGTTCCAAACTTGCCGGCGGGAAAGTGGCCGGCCGGATCAGCGCTATTGACGGCGATTCACTCGGGAATCTCTGGATTGGCAGCTGGAACGATGGGTTAACCTGTTATCATGAAGCGGAGAAGAGCTTTGCGAATTTTCAACATAACTTCCTCAATGAAAACAGCTTAAGCAGCGATCGTATTCAATCTATTTTTACCGACCGGGATGGCTTGCTCTGGGTTGGCACCAGCGAAGGGGGCATCAATAAATATTCTCCCCATAAAAATAAATTTCAGCATATCTCCGCCCGGCGCGATGATCCGGATGGCTTGAACGACAATATCATTCGGGCCATTTACAAAAGTGATGAGAAAACCGTTTGGATTGGCACCCAGGGAGGAGGGATTAATAAAATTTCCCTGAAGGATGACTGGGAAAACTACCAGGTGACCCATTATGCTTTCAGATCATCCGGCGGCGGGGGCAGTAGTTCAGCCATTTCGGATATTGTCGCGGATGTATATGGCACACTCTGGGTCAGTTCTTTTTCCCGGGGATTAGCCCGTTTCGAACCGCGCGGCGGCAAATTTAATTTTCTGCGCCATAGCCGGGATAATCCCGATGGATTAAGCGCCAACAATATCCGTTCTTTGCTCGCGGATTCTTTGGGGGTTTTGTGGGTTGCCACCAATCGCGGCCTCAACCGCCTCGATCCGGCAACCGGTAAAATCGATGTTTGGAAGCATTCCAGGAAAGATGATGCCACTATCAGCAGCAATAGCGTTAAAGTGATGCTGAAGGATAGCGAAGGCGCGCTTTGGGTGGGCACGGACAATGGTTTGAACCGGATTGAATTTCAGGAAAGAAGGAATAAGCATTCGTCCATTGCCAATATTACCCGCTATCTAAACGAGCCGGGAAATACGGAAAAAATTAGTGATAACGAAATAAGCTATCTGTGGCAAAATACTCCGGGAGTTCTCTGGATCGGCACCATTGATGGCGGTTTGAATCGTTTGGATATTGCGTCCGGCATATTCGAAGCCGTCACCGTTCAGAATGGCCTGGCCAGTAACTCGATTTATGCAATTCTTGGTGATCCGGAGGGAAACATCTGGATGAGCACCAATAAAGGCGTTACTCGTTATAATCCAAC
>JAUIFT010000146.1 GCA_030430345.1 Calditrichia bacterium
TTGCGCCACTGAATGTAGATCGTCTCTTCTTTTGCGCTCCACCAAGCCACTTCTTCCAACCACAGAAAAAAGAAGTACGCGGTGTAGAAGTCCCAGACCCCGGATTCTGAGCGCAGACCGTCGACCCAGCTTCTTTACTGCACAAAATTAATAAAAAGCCCAGTAACCACGGCTTTGCGTGGCCAAATACGGCACAAATTTGCTTAAAAACGCTTTTCACGAAATTGATAAAAGTATACAAACCGTTACTGCAATTGTATGGGAAAAACCATCGTATGACCATGGATGCAAAAGGGAAAATCCATTATCATGGCAAAAATTATCAAAAAATCTATCATTTCAGCGAGGGATGCCTGGGTGAGAATCTGGCCGTCAAATAAAGCTGTTCCCCAATGAGCGATATCTTCCGCGGTAGAAAAAATGGCACCTGCTGCCCCGGCAGCGCTCCAGATAGCGGTGCGGGGAAAAGGAAAAATATCATCCAGTACTCCATTCCCGTCTATATCTTCCCAGCCATGAGCCACTTCGCCGGAAACGATTTCTTCAACTTCAAAAAAAGTGCTATTGAGACCCAGCGGGTCAAAAAAACGATTGCGCAACTCAGCAGAGACTGCCGTTCCAGTCACCTGTTGGACGATCATCCCCAGTAAGATATAGTTCGTGTTGGAATAGGCCATGCTGGTGCCAGCAGGGAAATAAGGTGCATTTACAAATGTTGAAATGAGTTCTTCCGGCGCCCATTGACGGCTTAAATCCGTTAACATGGCAGCTTCGAAGTCCGGATGTTCCTCATAATTGAAGATGCCACTAGAGTGATTCAGAAGCTGCCGGATAGTAATACTGCCATCGATATTCGGGTAAGCGGGTAGCCACTGTCCTACAGAATCTTCCAGGGTCAGCAGCCCATCTTCCGCCAAATCCAGCAACAGTGCTGCAACAAAATTCTTAGTAATGCTTCCGGCCGCAAAAACCATTTCCGGGTGAACAGAATCGCCAGCAACAGGATCGGACATGCCGCTTACCCCCTGCCATTCTCCCTGGCCGGAAATTGTAACTGCCGCAGAAACGCCCATCAAAGAGAGGGCGCTAACACCTTCATCCAAAGCCGTCTGCAATGCTGAGGCAAGCGTGGAATCCACTTGAGATTTTCCAGGCTCTTTTTGCCGGCCAAGCAGGCAATCTTGCCAACCCTGGCATATTAAAAGCATCAGGGAAAGGATAATTATTCCCCTGTTGATTGATTTTAAGCGCTTTCTTTCAACTATCAGGTAAACATCGTTCGCCTTTGAAATTTTCCCGGTGCTATTCATAATGATCTCCTTAGTTATGTTTTGGTTGAACATTCTGACCGTTTAATGCCGTTCAGATTGCCGTCAATAAATGCTTAGGGAAAACATAACTGTTCGGAGCGGAGGAGTCTCCCTTTCCGATAGGGAGTATTAACAGGTTTATAAACCTGAAAGTTCTTTAGCTAGATTTGATGTGCTGAAATGGGGAAGCGATAAGGAAATTCTGAAGTAGGTGGTCGACTTATGAGAGATTCGCTTTCTTGTATGCTGTCGGGGACATACCGGTATGTTTTTTAAAGGCAGTATTAAATGCGGATAAAGAGTTGAACCCAACCTCATAGGCGAGTTCCAGCATTGTATACTTCTGTGAATCCGGCGCCAGTAATTTTTGTTTAGCAAACTCAACCCGATGTTCATTGATATAATTAAAAAAAGTGCGGTTCAAACGTTCATTCAGTACCTGCGATAAATGGTGCGTAGAAATCCGAAGCATACCGGCTAACTTCGGAAGGCTGAGGGTACTATCGGCAAAAGTTCTTTCAACTTCCATCAAGTGAGCTAATTTTTTTAAAATCTTATTTGCCATCTCGTCAGTTAGCACGGATTTCTGATATTTTTTTGAGTCCGATGAAAATTCGCTTGTTGTAAAAATTTCTGACTGCCGAATGCCCATGAAACCCATACCATAGACTACCACGGTTAAAAAGAACGGGGTGAGATAATCGTCTATCATACTGAGCGAGGGTAAAACATCTAAAATTGTAGATAGAATGGCGATACTAAATAAGGTAAGCAGTAAGTTTTTGAACCAGCGGATATTTTGGACGATTCTGGCAGATAAAGTATGCTTCTTTTGACGAAGTGCATTTTTCACTATTCTATAGCAAATGTAAAGATAGGTGACGACATAGAGATTTGATGTTATGGTTAAGTAGTAATAAAAATTGGATGATACCGTTCCAGCCAGTATCTCCCGGTAACCCGCCTGCTTTAACGTTATGGGGAGAAAAAATTTTTCAGACTCCAGCAAAAAAACTAAAATAAACGGAATAAAATGCCAGAGATGTTTCCTGGTAAATTCAAATTTCGGTGCTGTCAAAGCTTTTACATATAAGAATAACGGTGGGGTTATCAGGTAATCGATCGGATATGTAACACCCCATAAATGTGGAAAAATTTGATGATACCCGGTGTCAATAATCACCAGGTCAATAATGAAGACCGCCAGTACAATGAGAAAGCATCCTAAAAAACGGTTTGCTGTTCGATTATCATTGTCGATGCTGAATAATGCCAATGCCATTAAAATGCATTGAACTACGCCGAGAGTATTGATTACCGCAAAGAAATTTAGTGATGGTTCCATTTTGTCTGATTTTAAAATGATTAATGTACTGATCGATCAAAATTATTGAAGCTGTCATAAATATCCAAGCGCATATTGGATAAGTGGCAATTCCTTGATGGTTCGGTAAAGTGGTCAACGGCAAAGGCAGCAAAAATTGCCTACCCCGGGAAGAATTTTCCCTTGCTAACTATCAAAAAAATTAATATGATAATATTTCTCACATTATTGACGTACCCGGATCAATTATCATGCATTAAATCCCAAATGCCTTATCAATTATAAACTGAAAGATTTTTGCTGTGAATACTGAAACGACAACCCCGGTTTCAAATCAAGTATCTGTTTCTATCACTGTTAATGGAAAAACCTATCAGCGGCATATCGATCCGCGTCTGCTGCTTAGCGACTTTTTACGACATGAGCTGGAATTAACCGGCACACACGTGGGCTGTGAGCATGGTGTCTGTGGCGCCTGCACCGTTTTGCTTGATGATAAGGCTGTTCGCTCCTGCATTATCTTTGCTGTACAGCTTGATGGACAGTCATTGATAACGGTCGAAGGCCTGACGCCGGACGGTGACCGCAATCAGTTGCATCCGCTGCAGGCAGCATTTAAAGAGGCGCATGGTCTGCAATGCGGATTTTGCACACCGGGCATTTTGATGACACTGATACCGTACCTGGCAGAAAATCCTCAACCGAATGAACAGGAAATTCGGGAAGCATTGTCAGGGAACCTTTGCCGCTGTACCGGCTATCATAACATTGTTAAAGCGGTGCAGCATTATGTGGAGAATAAAGGTGATTAGCGGGTTAGTAGTGGCTTTATATTTCCTATCTCCCTAAACCTTATAAAAAAACAGTCAATCCGGAGCACTTATGGAAACCCGCTATCTAGGAAAACCTTTACGCCGCAATGAAGATGCCCGCTTACTGACCGGGCAGGCATTGTTTGTTGATGATGTCCATATTCCCGATATGCTGCATGCCGCATTTTTGCGCAGCGACCTTGCCCATGCCAAGATCATCAGTATCGA
This sequence comes from Calditrichia bacterium, assembly GCA_030430345.1. The sequence continues at coordinate 3,675 of JAUIFT010000146.1, forward strand.
TGTTTCCGAAGCGCGGAAACGCCCGGGAGTTGTTGCCGTTTATACCGCGGAAGATCTTGGCGTGTACTGGCAGCCGGGCCCTTTGCTGGTGCCGCCCCCCCCGATAAAAAACATCGTTTTTAACGAGTGCACCCAGGTGCCCCTGGCAAAAGATAAGGTGCGGCATTGCGGCGAACCGCTGGCGGTGGTAGTGGCGAAAAACCGCTATATCGCCGAAGATGCGCTGGATGATATCGTGGTTGAAATGACATCGATCGATGCAGTGGTAGATTTGGAAACAGCGCTGGATGCGGATACGCCCCTGATTCATGATCAGCTTGATTCTAACCTCTGCGCCCATGTGGTTCAGGAAAAAGGGGATTACGCCAAAGCGGCAGCAAAAGCCCATAAAGTGATCCGCCGGAAATTCTGGTATGATCGCGGCGTGGCGGCAGCGATGGAAAACCGTGGTATTGTCGCCAATTGGGATCATCGTAGCCAGCAATTGACAATCTGGGATACCACCCAGGCACCAATCCCGATTCGCAATGGCCTCGCCGGTATGCTAGGCTTATCAGAATCCCAGGTGCAGGTGGTTGCCCCCTTTCTTGGGGGAGGGTTCGGCCCGAAGATTATGATGTTTTACCCGGAAGAAGTTGTGCTGCCCTGGATTGCCATTCAGTTGAACTGTGCAGTGAAGTGGATTGAGGATCGTAGCGAAAACTTTTTTGCCACCACCCATGAGCGCGGACAATGGCACGAATCGGAAATCGCTGTAGACGCTGATGGAAAAGTGCTCGGCGTAAAGGATGTTTTTATCCATGATGCCGGCGCCTATGATCCTTATGGTCTGACGGTGCCAATCAATAGCCAATGTACCCTCCTGGGACCTTATGAAATCCCCAACTATTACAGCGAGTTTAAGGCGGTTTTTACCAACAAGCCGATTGTTACGCCCTATCGCGGCGCCGGTCGCCAGCATGGCGTTTTCGTAATGGAGCGGCTGCTCGATTTTGCCGCGAAAGAGCTGGGGATTGATCGGGTGGAAATCCGCCAACGAAATTATATTCCCGCAGACGCCTTCCCTTATAATAACGAAATAATTTACCAGGATTTTGCCCCGTTAATTTATGACAGCGGTAATTATACCCCGGCGCTGGAAAGAGCGGCGGAGATGATCGGCTTTTATCATTTTCTCGATAAGGAAAAAGAAAAGTACCGGAAAGAAGGCCGTTGTGTCGGATTGGGGATCGTTTCTTACGTGGAAGGCACGGGCATTGGCCCTTACGAAGGTGCGCGGGTGACAGTAGAAGCAAGTGGCAAAGTAAGTCTGGTAACTGGTGTGGGCACCCAGGGACAGGGGCACTATACAGCTTTCGCCCAGGTTGTCGCGGAGCAGATCGGGGTTGATATCAAAGATATTCGCGTCGAAACCGGCGATACCCGGAAGTTCCACTGGGGCACCGGTACTTTTGCCAGTCGCGGTGCGGTGGTCGCTGGTAATGCCTGTCATGCTGCGGCCGTGGCGGTGCGGAAGAAAATATTGAAGATGGCCAGCAATATTCTGGAAGTTGCTGAAGATGACCTGTTGCTGGAAAATGGGCAGGTTCAGGTAAAAGGGGTGCCGCAAAGTGCGATCAAGTTGGGAGATCTGGCCGTGCAGGCCAATCCGCTTCGTGGGGCAGTGCAGCCGGGCACTGAGCCAGGGTTGGAGGCCGTTGCTTATTTTGGCCCGGAAAGAGGGGCGACTGCCAGCGGCGTGCATGCTATGCTGCTGGAAATTGACCGGGAAACCATGATGGTAGATATCAAGCGTTATATCGTGGTGCACGATTGCGGTACCGTAATCAACCCGATGATTTTGGAAGGGCAGATTCAAGGCGGGGTTGCCCAGGGGATTGGCAATGCTTTCTATGAAGAACTTCACTTCAGCGATAATGGTGAATTGGTGAATGCTTCTTTTATGGATTATCTCTTGCCAACCGCGCTGGATGTGCCTCCGATTGAAACCGATCATATTGAGACGCCCTCACCGTTAAATCCGCTCGGGGTTAAAGGCGCCGGAGAGGCCGGTGCAATTCCCACCGGCGCACTCTTTGCCCAGGCGATCGAAGATGCATTGTCCGATCTCGATTTGGAAATTCTGGAAATTCCCCTCAGCCCAAATCGCCTGTTTGAGATTGTCGGAAAGAAATGAGAAAATGAGCAACTCTGAACTTTAAACTCTGAACTGGAAAAGACATGAAACCCGCACCTTTCGAATTTTTTGCACCAACGACCGTCGCTGAAGCCATTGAACTATTGGAAACCCACGGTTTTGATGCCAAGTTGCTCGCCGGTGGACAGAGCCTGATTCCCACTATGAATTTCCGCCTTGCTCAGCCGGGTGTCATCATAGACCTGAACCGGGTGGAAGGGTTATCCTACATTCGCGAAGAAAATGATGCCGTTGTCATTGGCGCGATGACCCGTCAGTATGAGTTGGAAAAAAATGAGCTGATTAAGAAAAAACTGCCGCTGCTGCACGAGACCATGCCGAATATCGCTCATCCGCAAATTCGCAATCGTGGCACCATTGGCGGCAGCCTGGTACATGCGGATCCTGCTGCAGAATTGCCATCGGTAATGTGCGCGCTTGATGCCATTTTTCATCTGACCGGGCCGGAAGGCGAACGGGAAGTCGCGGCCAACGACTTTTACATGGGCATGTTTGCCGTAGACCTGGAAGCGGAGGAGATTCTCACTGCGATTCGTATCCCGGCTATGAATCCCAACAGCGGCTGTGCATTTCTGGAAATCGCCCGTCGCCATGGCGATTATGCGCTTGCCGGTGTTGCGGTCATTGTTGATCAGGATAAAAAAGGGATATGCACTAATGCCCGAATCGTTTACCTCAGTGTTGGCGATGCCCCGGTTACCGCGGAAAATGCCGCTAGTGTTCTGCAAGGAAATAAAGTCGATGAAACCCTTATTGCCAAAGCAGCAAAAACCGCTGCGGAAGAAGATATCGAACCGGAAGGAGACATCCACGCCAGCGCGGATTATCGCCGCCACCTTGCGGAAGTGCTCACCCGCCGGGCGTTAGCGACCGCCTTCGCGCGGGCTCGTTGATCGTTTTCTCGTGGTTCGCTTGCCCTCCTTCCCCAGGGGGCACTATGTGAGG
>JAUIFT010000147.1 GCA_030430345.1 Calditrichia bacterium
TTTCCGGCACACCCTGAAAAGCGTCCGGGCCAATACCAATATTGTGAAAGATTGTACCGGGTTTCAGGTTGAAATCATTGTTTTCCGGATCAGCAAAGACCTCGTTTAGGGATTGATTATTCAAATGCCAGGGAGGCTGCTGATTATTTCGTGGCGACCGTACCAACGCCTGGCCGGGGAATTCCGCGCTGTTATAGTCAGAATCATCAGTAAAACGTCCGCCATCTTTCGCGCGGTATGCCTTCCGGGACGCCCCAATAGAAATATTGTTCACTGCCTTTACCAGACCTTCGTTCTTAACCGCATTTTTCCAGCCGATAAAAGTATTATTATAAAGATGCACTTCCGCGTCCGGGAATGCAAAGACTCCTGCAGAGCCGCTCCCCCGGAAGATGCAATTGTAAATATCCGCCCGGGATTTCAGATCTATGCCATAACCGGATTGCACATCCAACTCCATCCATAAATAGCAATTTTTAATGACGTATTTCTTTCCTTTTTCCGGATCGATAATATCATTGCTCTTTCCTGTGCCATAAATACGCATTTGAATACCATCGACAACAAGATGTTCGACTTCCACATCCAGACACTCGGAATTGATGGTTGTGTATTCTTCAATCCGATACTTTTTCTCATCCCATTTCGCATCCGCCCGGTGGCCTTCATCGGCGATAATCTTGACATAATATTCGTCACTGGTAACAAAGCCTTCGATCTGCGCCGCTTTATCCGCTGTCCCTTTACTGCTGCGGCAAAGCGCAACGACGATTTCTTTGCGTAATACCAGGTTTCGTTTCTCCCGGTCATTAAATTCATTCAGGGATGTATAATCGGTGCCCGGACCATTATCGGGATCAATAATATAAACGACCTCATTCGGTCCCGGTTTATAGTTGGTGTAATCGGCCAGATTTTTTGTCGCTGGCACGGTCGTATCAACCGTTTTTTCCGGCTTTTTTGCTGATTTTTCGGTGGTAACCTCCGAAACTGTTTCCTGTACAGACGGCGAGCTATCCTTGGTCGCTTTTGAGCAACTGCAGCAAAAAGCGGTCAGGGAAATAAAAATGAGCAAAGCTAATAATGATTGTTTATTCATGAAAGACCTTCATTCCTTAATAATAACAAAATTAATGACTGAGGAGAATGCTTTAGGGATTGCATTTTCCCTCGGGTTACTACTTTTAATTCTATAATGATATCCCCTGAGATCATTGACCTGAATCACGCCTCTACAGGATTAATTTGCAGGAACTTAACCAGGGAAATTATATTTAATCATTTAAGCAGGAAAGGTTTTATTGACCGTTAATAAACTGCTTCTTGATTGGATTCGCCGCTGATATTACGTATAATGAATGATTGGTTCGAATTTGCAATATCAAGTGACAACAGAAGGAATCAGGCTATGATTTATCCATCAAAAAAACGCTTTATATCTCAAGCGTGGCTAACACTTTGCCTGATATTTTACTTCCTGTCCCCACTCTTCGGGCAGTCGATGAATGAAACTGTCCGCCTGGTCAATCGCATTCCCCCCGATGATAAATCTATTACGATCAGGAATGCCACTGCAATTGATATCGATTTTGCCGGCAATGTGTTTATTATTGACCGGGACAGAAATCAACTACTGAAGTTCTCTCCGGACGGTCAGCTTCTCGACCAGGTTGGGGGGTTTGGACAAGCCTCCGAGCAGTTCGCCGATCCTCTGGATGTTGTCGCCCAGACCCCGCTGGATGTTTTTGTCGCAGATTACAACAATAACCGGGTGGTTCGCTACGACAAGCACTTGAACTTTCTGAACACCCTGACTTCCCGCTGGCCGGAACCATATAATTTTGAAAGAGTTATATCGATTGCTGTTTCCCAACAGTACGACCTTTTTCTGCTGGAAGAAAGTAGCCGGAAAATCATCAAGTTTAGCCGTTTTTCCGAGCCAACAGCAGCATTCGGCGGCATCTACGAAACCTATGGTCAACTGCTGGAACCGGTGCAAATGTGCCTGGACGGCAGCCAACGTTTATTCGTCAGCGATCCTGCTCAACAGGCAATCGTGGTTTTTGATTACCTTGGTAATTTTGTCCAGACGCTGAGCCATCCGGACCTCAGCAGTCCCAGTGGGCTTGCCTGGGGAGACGATAAAAGGTTGTATGTCGTTAACCAGGGAACGGCTGACATCTATATTTTTTCACAACATTTAAAATTTCTCGGGATCATATCGTTGTCTTCCCATGTAGAAGAAGTAATCGATGTTGCGATTAAGTCCGGGAAGGATAATTCCGCTAAAAAAATTCTGGCCTTAGGCGATCGGGAATGCTTCGTTTTCCAGATTAAACCCTGATCAATTTTTCGGAGTCATAAATGAAACAAACGCCACTCTCCCCTGCTTTGCGTTTACATCCATTTTTTAAAACGCTGCTTACGCTTTTATTTTTGTTGCCGGGTATTTTTCTACATGCGCGGCAGTTGGAATTGCTGGACAGCATTCCGGTGCCCGGCACATTTACCACGGACGTGTGGGGCTATGTCGATCCGCAAACCAATATCGAATATGCCATTGTCGGCGATCAATCCGGCAGCGGCATCACCATTTTTGACTTAAGTATTCCCAATGACCTGCAACAGGTCGCCAACGTCAGCACTGTGCCCGGTTTTGATCTGAAAATTTATCAGCAGTACGTTTATACGGTCAATAGCGGCAACTCCGGTTCCGGGGGCATTATCGATATCAGCGATCCGCTGAGTCCCCAGGTTGTCGGCAGCTTTCCCTCCTCGCATAACATCTGGATATCGGAGAATGGCTACTTGTATACTACCGCCCAGGGTTTCCGGATTTATGATCTAAATAACGATCCCACCCAACCCGAACTGGTCTGGAATAACAACAGTTTTAATAGTCACGATATCGCAATCATTGATGATCGTCTTTACGATTTCCATGGCAGCGGGGGTACTTTAATCTATGATATTTCCCAGCCGGCAGCGCCGGAATTACTGTCAGTGATTCAGGACCCGGCGATCGTTTACCACCATAGCGGTTGGGTGAGCGAAGATAGAAATTACCTCTTCATCTGTGATGAATTATCCAGCGCACCGCGGGCGGATATTACCGTTTGGAATATCAGCAACCTGGAAAACCCGCAAAAAGTAGGTGAATTTGGCGACGATACCGCTACTGTACACAACGTTATGGTTCGAGATGCTTTTGCCTATTTTTCCTACTACTCAGCGGGATTACGGATTTTTGATATCTCTGACCCGGCTAATTTAACTGTCGCAGCAGAATATGACACGGAACCCGCCAGCAGCTCGGAAGGGTTCACCGGGGCGTTCGGCATCTACACTGCTTTGCCATCGGGATTAATATTAATCAGCGACTGGCATAACGGCCTCTTTGTCTTTTCCTTTACGGACAGCAGCACCGGGGTGGAACCGGCGCCGGAAATTCCCGTGGAAAGCTTTGCATTATTACCCAATTATCCCAATCCCTTTAATCCGAATACCACGATTCCTTTTGAAATACCGGAAAATTCATTTGTGAACATCACCATTTACAATATTCTCGGCCAGCCCATCCGGGAATTAACAAATCGTTTTTATGCAGCCGGCCGCCACAGTCTGGAATGGGATGGCGCCAGTTCCGCAGAATTGCAAATGGGCAGTGGTGTCTATTTTTACCGGATGACAGTTGACGGGTTTAGTAAAACGTTAAAAATGTTTAAGGTCAATTAATATGCTGAAGAAATTAGCCTTCGGGGCAATCCTTTTTTTCCTGTTCACGAATTGTTCCAGCAAGAGTACTGATCCGGGCTCTGAGGATCTCCTTGCTGATGTGCCTTTCGGTATATACAGCAATATCACCTTCGCCAGTGGGTCACTATTATCCGATGTTACCGGTTATGTGTCGCCGGATGGCCGGGAATACGCAATTGTCGGCTACCTGAACGCGCCCTCCGGGGTTTCTATTATTGATCTTACAGATCCCTACCAGCCGGTTGAAGTATCCCGGGTAAAGACCGTTTCCGGATTTGACGTAAAAGTTTGGAAAAACTATCTTTACACAGTGAATGGGGGCGGCAATGGCCTGGAGGGTGACATCCTGGATATTTCTAATCCGGCGAATCCTACACAGGCCGGTACATTCAATACAGCGCACAATATACTCATCACAGATGATGGATACATGATTGCTGAAGTAAATGGTTTGAAGATCTACGACCTCAACCCTGATCCAACACAACCACAGTTGATTTTCGATGATCAAACCCCGGGCGGCCACGATGCCGCCGTTGTTGGAAATCGCCTCTTCGATTTCCATGGGGGTTCCAGCGCCCCGGGCTTTACCCGCATTTATGATTTCAGTGATCCGCAAAACATAGAACTATTGGCACAAATTAACGATCCGGCAATACAATATCATCACATCGGTGCGCCCACCCAAGATGGAAACTACCTGTTGATATGCGATGAATTGGCGCTCGGCGATATTCCCGATATAACCGTTTGGGATATTCGCGATCTGGACAACCCGGAAAAAGTAGCAACCATTAATGATACCACGGCAACAATCCACAATCTTTATATTATCGGCAATTACGCCTATGCCAGTTATTATACAGCCGGATTGAAAATTTTTGACGTTTCCGACCCATTAAACATCACCGTTGCCCGTCATTTTGATACGACGGAATTTTTAGGCGAAGGCTATAACTTCGGAGGCGCATTTGGTGTTTATCCTTTTGCTCCGGAAAACCGGATATATGTCAGTGATGTCACGACAGGCCTTTGGGTTTTCAAATTCGACCCTACCATTACTCAATAACTGCATTTTTATATTTCGAATACTGGAAAAACAACTTAAATTACGGTGTTAATACGAATATATACTTAACCGCTCAGTATTCCATTTTCATCGCAAATTGCAGAGGATTGTGCTGAAGCTTTACTGAAAAACCGGAGGCAGCCCGCGAAAGTAATTGCTACACAATTTATTGATTCGGAAGCGGATATCGCGTGATACATTTTTTCAGACATTTACTTCGTTCGGGAATGATTTTCCTCTGCCTCAACATAATCCCGGCGAACATCTTACTCGCCCAGGAACAGCCCCGGGCGTCCGTTCTTTTAAGCTTACCGCAGGATTCACTCTACGTTCACAGCGATTCTTTAAAACAAGCCTTTCAACTCCCCCATTCATTTATTATTCCATCCAGCGAGCGCCTGCGCCTGAAGAATTTTCGCCTGATGCCTAATATTCATTACAACTTCGATTATCGAAATGGCAAAGTGACTCTCCTGCAGGAACTGCCTTCCGCAGACAGTTTATTAATTACCTATCGCAAATATCCGTTTCCCCTGATCGTCGATTATTATCATCGCGAGCTGGCTGCGTTCAGCAAAAATGATTCCGCCCGCTCGGACAGCGGTGAAATTACTGCCCGGGAAATTCGCCCGCGCTTTCTGGAAAACATCGATGGCTATCAGAGCAATCTGCAGAAGAGCGGTAGTATTGTCCGTGGCATCGAGATCGGTAATAATCAGGATCTGACCCTGAATTCCGGCCTTAATTTACAGCTCTCCGGAAAAATTTCTCCCGACGTGGAACTGATCGCTGCCCTGACTGATGAGAGCACACCGATCCAACCGGAAGGCAATACCCAAACACTTCGCGAAGTCGATAAAGTTTTCGTACGGATTAAAAGTCCTTACATTGGAGGCACGCTGGGCGATTTCAACATGCGCTATCAAAATTCATTATTCGGGAATATTCAACGAAAGCTGCAAGGGGTTAGCGTAGAGAATGACCTCAGGAAAACACATCAGCAGATTACTTTTGGTACTTCCCGGGGATTTTTCCACTCCAATAAATTCCTCGCCCAGGAAGGAAACCAGGGGCCATATTTGCTGACCGGACGCAATGGGGAACGGGAAATTATCGTTCTCGCCGGCACGGAGCGTGTTTATGTCGATGGTGTGCTCCAGGTGCGCGGGGAAAACAACGACTACATCATTGATTATGGTCTTTCCCAGATAACCTTTACCAGCAATAAGCTAATCACATCGGAAAATCGCATCGAGGTCGATTTTGAATATACCAGTATCTTCCAGCGCTATGGCCGGAATTTTCTGGGATTTTCTTCCAGCGCACGGGATGTTGCCGGCCGTTTCAATTATGATGTCCGCCTTTTTCGGGAATGGGATGACACTAACAATTTACTGGAAGACGATGCCCCGCTATCCAGCGAGGAAGAAGCGGCGCTTCGGGAAGCCGGCGACGATCCCCTGGCGGCATTTACCAGCGGTGCAACTTTTGTCGGCGCGGGCAAAGGGAACTATATAAAATCGACCGACAGCGAGGGGACGGAGATCTTTGTTTACGCCGGTACGGATCTCGGTGATTACAACGTGCGCTTTACCGGGGTTGGTTTCGGCAATGGCGATTATACCCGGGAAAGGATTGGCGTTTACACTTATGTCGGCAAAGGAAACGGCAGCTACTTGCCTATCCGCCTGGTGCCGCTGGCCGGCGATAAAAAGCTGGCCAATATTTCACTGGGGGCGAACGTCAGCAAGAACTGGCTGATTAAGGGAGAACTCGCGGCAACTTCCGCCGATCAAAATGTCTTTTCCGAGATTGGCGATGGTGATAACCAGGGCAGTGCGTTTCAGCTAACTTCCAGCCTGAAGGACACCACATTTTCGCTCCTCGGTCGCCGCCTGGGTAGTCTGCAGTTCGATGCCCGCTGGACCCGGCAGGATTCCTCCTTTAATCCGCT
>JAUIFT010000148.1 GCA_030430345.1 Calditrichia bacterium
TTTTGAGCAGATCATGCTTGGTAAAGCTGAATTGGCAATCACTTTCGCCAATGCGCATCTGAATGCGTTCAGCGACATATCCCTGAATTTGCTCAATATATTGCCCGTAATTTTCTTTGGTAATCATGGAATCCGGATGGGTGAGATCAAAAACGATATTCATATCTTCGATCATCATTTCGAAACGGCCATCAATTTGATTTTCGTATACTTGCAGAAAAATATAGCTTTGCCCGACTGAATGAGCGAACGCTGCGGAGTTAATTAAAAACATTAAACCAAATACGAATAGCCATCTTGTAATAGAAAAACTTTGCCTTCTCATATTCATCTTCCGTGATATATTTTCTTGTTTCGGTATAGTTTAACAGAAATTGCAAGTCCGATCAAACTCGGCACTTTCTCCGCTTTATTTGTTTCTGGTATCTCTTTACAAAGAGTTTTCTCCCCGAGGATTTCTGATAAAAGCCATACTAAAACAACGCTTTTTGGAGCCGCTCGCTCACGACGCTCAGTATTCCTATAAAAGGATTGGTAAGACTGACAACGCTTAAAACCAGCAACGGCAGATCTGGCAATACGACAAAGATCGAAGTAAGCGGATTTAGATCAAATGATAATGGTTACCCAAAATAGGGCGCCTCATGCAACTTTAGATGATTTGATTCACAAATCATACATGGAAAGAATTAAGCAAACCCCTTACAGAATCGCTTGCTGAGCGGTTTGAGCAGTTGTAAGAAAGATTTATTTCGGAAGTTAAACTTAATAAAAATGTCAGGACTAGAGTGTTGCCTTAGCAGTTTTTGAGGATGATAATTTATGCGTTGATAGAGAATCTTTCATCATTTATTCTCTAACGGCGATTTTTGAAATTATGATACGTATTTAGCAGGCAGCGGATAGTCGCAGAAAACAACAACTGCCCATTGCTACTTAATTTTCAAATCATAAAACCGGGATAATTGGCCTGTTAAAGTGTAACATCGGCCATATATTCACTTTTTCCCTGTATGTCTAACGGATAGCAATAAACCGGTCCGCCCAAATTAGGCACTTCAAAATCATACCCGGGAGGGGCCAGATGCGATCGAAAATTAAAAGCGGCAGTAGTGACGTAAAGATCGGAAAGATTTTTGCCGCCAAACATCACTGAAGACGTTTGCGTCATCGGGGTTTCTATGCGGCGCTCTTCCTTGCCGTCCGGATCGAAGCGGATGACGCAGCTACCATACCACATGGCGCACCAGATAAATCCTTCCGCATCAACCGTCATACCGTCGGGAAGACCATCTTCAACAGCAGTCGTCACTAAATTCCGTTTGTTGGAAATGTTGCCGGTTTGCAGATCGAAATCATAGGCGTTTATTTCCCTGGTTACCGAATCGACCAGATAAAAGGTGCGATTATCGGGAGAAAAGCCCATCCCGTTGGAAAGGTGCAAACCTTCTTCAACAATGCTCAGCTCGCCATTGTTATCAACACGAAAAAGACTGCCCAACCGGTATTCCGCATTGGGATCGTAATATTTGGAGCCAGCATAAAATCGTCCGTTCGCATCGGCGATGGAATCATTAAAAAACAGTTCGACGCCGTCATATACTTTGACGATCTCACGCAGACCGGCTTCCACAGTCCACAATTGCAAGCCTTCTTCCAGCATGGCACAGATCAATCCACCGGATTTATTCAAAGAAAAGCCGGCGATTTTCGGTCCGTCGATAACGGTTTCCACTTGATCGACTGCGGGATTATAGCGATAGATAATGCCGCCGAAAATGTCCGTCCACCAGAGTGCCTGCCCCGCTTCATCCCAAATCGGCCCTTCACTCAATTCGCTTCTCAGGCCGGAAATTACCTTGTAATTTTGCATTTATTCTCTCCTTTAACTATCGGATTTTTGCACCGCTTCGATGAGCCCTCTCATATAACCAACGGCGAACAATCTGCCCAACATAGTATAGCCGGATGCTTTCCCGCTGAAATAACCTTCTGCTTTGTCGCCGGTATCGTGACCCTGCTCGTTAATGAGTAAAGGAACGTGATCCGGACGGATCACCCCGCTATAACCAGTTTTATGGTAGGCCTGCATTGCCTTAAACATGTCGGTTTTCCCGTCGTCCTGGAATACCTCGACAAAATTTTTGCTGTCGCCGCGGATATCCCGAAAATGGGCGAAATGGATATGCCCGCTAAAGCGTTCGATCAACGCCGGCACATCGGCATCCATTTCCGCAAAAGTGCCCTGGCACATGGTGATACCGTTGCTGGGACTTTTTGCCATATCGATCAAGCGGTCAAAGCTCTGCGGTTCGGAAAAGATGCGTGCCAGGCCCCGGAGGGGATTAATCGGAGGATCATCGGGATGGAGCGCCAGCTTGACCCCCGCTTGTTCAGCAGTGGGCAGTACCGCCTGCAGAAAATAGCTGAGGTTTTCCCACATCTCCTCCGGGGTGGTTTCCCCGTCTTTGGTCCGCAAGCTGTCATCCCACTTTTCAAAATCGAAGCTGCTGGTAAGCGCCCCGCCACGGATCGGGGTCTGGTAGGAGGTTCTGGCCACCCTTAAGCTCCAGGGCATGAAACTATAACAGAGCACTGGAATGCCGGCTTTGCCCATATTCACTAAACATTCTTTGAAATAGGCAATCTGTTGATCGCGGCCGGGTTTTGCCAGCACAATTTGATCCATCGGCGGCCCCCCTTCGATTACCGAAAGGGTTAAACCGGCTTCAGCAACTTTATTCTTCCAGCCCAAGAGTGCTGAATAAGTGCTGGGCATATCATCCATGTGATAATAGACCACATCCGTTACCCCGATTTGGCTGGCCAGTTTAAGATTAAGGTCATCGAGCGGGGTTAACACTAAACCGATTTTCATAAATTAATCCTAATTTTTATCTGCCGGCGGCGAATGCCACATATAATGCGTTCTTCAATGTTTCCGGATAAAAATGAGAAAATTATCCGGGGTTTCGAAGATCACCTCCGGAATCTGATCGTTAATTGTCAGCTTGTTATTGTCGCATCCCGGCATTCTTCAGAGAATAGCATGATATAAAATGGCGGGTTATTAAAAGAAAGTAGACATTAAACCACCATCAATGATATAAGCGGCTCCGGTGATAAATGACGAGCGCGGACCGGCTAAAAAGAGCACTAATTCCGCCACTTCCGGCGCTTCCCCGACCCGTCCCAGGGGATGAAAGCTTCCCCATTCTTTGAACAAATCATCGGGGCTTTTTTCCGGTGTCGCCAGGTTATCCGCCGCATATTGCAACATCGGGGTTTTTATCGACCCCGGGCAAACTGCATTTGCCCGGATGTTATCTTTCGCAAAATCAACCGCGATACTGCGGGTCAATGCCAGAATGCCCGCTTTGGAAGTAGTGTAAGGGGCAACATCGGGCTGGCAGGCAAAGCTCTGCACCGAAGCGGTATTGACAATGGCGCCACCGCCGCGTTTAATCATCTCCGGAATACAATATTTGGAACAGAGATAAATGCTTTTCAGATTAACACCCATGACGTAATCCCACTCATCTTCCGGCGTTGTTACGACGTTGCCATAGTGCTGAATGCCGGCATTGTTGTAGAGGATGTCGATACCGCCAAAAGCAGCCAGCGCAGCTTTGGGAATTGCCTGCACTTCCGCTGTTTTGGAGACGTCCGCCTTGACAAAAATTGCTTGTCCGCCATCCTCATTAAGTGTTTCAACTAACTGGTTTCCCATTTCCGCATCGATATCTACTACTACCACGGCAGCGCCCTGAGCGCTGAATGCTTTAGCGGTTGACTCACCGATGCCTTTGCTGCCGCCGGTTACGACTGCTACTTTGTCTTTAAATTCCATGATCTTCCACTCTGTTTATAGATGAGCTGGTTAAATGTAAGTAGGAGAACAAAAATAATTGGGAAATGGTTAAACTGCAGTTTTTTCTCTATTTACCTATTTGCAAATCTGCAAATGGGCATGACGAAAGTGCTGCAATCCAGTTATCAGTTGCTTATTTTTGTCCTAACACTTATTCGTTAAATTATAAATGATCGTCTACGCTATCCATCATCGCACATCAATAGATTATCATTCGCTTACTTGACTGATCCCCCGCTGGAAATATGATTGACCTGCTTTAAATTATTGTAGACCACGGCTAACAATTCTGTCTTGATTTCACCATTTGCAGGAATTGTCAGCTGAGTACCTTGCTTCACTGCTTCCGCTAATCCGGATGTCGGCATACTTGTCCAGGGTTCCAGACCGATGTTGTAAGTCTGGCTATACCAGGGATAGCCCTGGCCTCCGTTAAAGACCTGCCAATACCATAAATATTTAAAAACATCATCATTCCAGCGCAGGCCAAAACCAACTTCCCGTTCTGTATGGGTAAGGGCAAACCAGGGTTCGCTTAAATTCAGTAAATAGGTCATATCCTCGGATTTGCTTGATTTTGGAGGAATGGTGCGGAAATCGATTTTATTGCCGGCTTTATCCTCGGCGAAAGGCCAGTTAAATCGCTCGCCGGGCTTAAAACGATGATTGGCAGAATACCCTTCATGGTGGATTAAGATTTCCTTAGCCGGGGTGTCGATGCGGCAATGCTCATCCAAAAACGGTTCGCCAAACGCTAAGTGATGTCCCCACATGAGTGCCAGCGGCTCCGGGGATTCGTTGATCAGGGATTCAGTGATGTATAAAATTGCTTTGCTGCGCTTTAGCGTAAGGGTTTTTTCCAGGCGTAAGGGCGTGCGTAAGGCCCGCACAGTGAGTTGGCAACTGACTGCTTCCGGATCATCTTTAAGAATGCGGCATTGCCAGGGCAAATTGGAAACTTCCCCATGCTGCCCATAGGATACTCCTTTGTAAGTGCAGGCCCCTCCGCCGGAGGGTAAAATTTCCTGCCAGCCTCCCTGGTAATAATCGAGGAACGAACCGGCCTCAGTGATATTCGTGGGCAATCCCCGATTGGGATTTCTCAATCCGGCCGGTGTGCGCCACATAAAATCAATATCTAGCGGCTTGTAGAGGAATTCGTAAATATCACTCCCTTTATCAGCAAGAATGGTAATTCGTAGCAATTCGTTTTCCATTACAACGGTTTTCAATCCCTTTAGATGCCACTCATCAGAAATGCGGCAGCCATAATTCCGATCTGCAGTATTCATTAATCATTTACCCGTTTTATCTTAATATGCCGTTTTCTTCTCAGTATTTTTCCAGCCTGATGCAATATACGATTGTCTGCGATAAATATGAAATATATGGGAGATGAAATTTTTGTTTGGGACGCTGGTTTCCAGCGAAAGTTAGTTGCTAATACATTTGTGAAGTGCGGAAGGCTGTAAATCGCTCTTGACAAAATCACTACCTCCGAGTATTTTGCAGAATCTGAAACGATTACAAAACCGAAAGCCTGTTATCTCACCGTAATGCTCAATACAAGGAGCGGCCATGGCCTCATCAACGACTGCAACTCCCCCGGATATCTCCGATAAATCCTTAACGAAAATGCTCCGGGAAATACAAACGTTTCTTGAAACGGAAGTCTATCCGCTGGAAGCAGGCATACAGAAATCTTCATTTCAGGCGATGTTGCCGGTGCTCACCGAAAAACGCGCGCAAGTGAAAGCAAAAGGATGGTGGACGCCACAAGTTGCTGCGAAATGGGGCGGTCCGGGACTCTCCCTGGCAGCATTTGGAAAGGTGAGTGAAATTCTTGGCCGCAGTCCGTTGGGGCATTTTGTGTTCAATTGCCAGGCCCCGGATGCCGGAAATATTGAGATACTCATTGAACATGGGAGCGATTATCAGCAGAAAACCTTTCTACAGCCGCTGTTGGCGGGAAAAATCCGCAGTTGCTTTTCCATGACGGAGCCGGCCCATGCCGGTTCTAACCCGGTTATTATGAGTACCCGCGCTGTAAAAGACGGGGATGATTATGTCATTAACGGGCATAAATGGTTTACCTCTTCGGCGGATGGCGCTGCTTTTGCGATCGTCATGGCCGTGACGAATCCTGATGCGGAAAATCGCTATCAGCGCGCCAGTCAGATCATCGTTCCCACTGATACGCCTGGCTTTCAACTGGTGCGCAATATTCCCATTATGGGGGAAGCGGGGGATGATTATATGAGCCATGCCGAAGTAAAATACGAAAACTGCCGGGTGCCGCAGAAAAATTTACTGGGGAAGGAAGGGGCCGGTTTTACAATCGCACAGGAGCGCCTGGGACCGGGACGGATCCATCACTGTATGCGCTGGATCGGCATCTGTGAACGCGCTTTCGGGATGATGTGCCGTTATGCGAAAACCCGCGAACTTGCCCCAGGAAAACCCCTGTCCAGCAAACAAACCATCCAAAACTGGATCGCGGAAAGCCGGGCGGAAATTAATGCTTCCCGGTTGATGGTGTTGGACACTGCCCATAAGATTGACGAGCACGGGGCCTATGCTGCCCGGGTGGAAATTTCCACCATCAAATTTTATGTCGCCAACGTGCTGCAAAATGTGCTGGATCGCGCCATACAAGTGCATGGCGCCTTGGGAATCACTGAAGATACCTTGCTCTCCTGGTGGTATCGCCATGAGCGCGGCGCGCGCATTTACGATGGTCCGGATGAGGTGCACAAAAGCCGGGTTGCCCGGGAGATCTTAAAACAGTTCTAAATAATTGATGTTACACGCTGATAAATGCGCTAAGTCGTTCGTCAATTTTTATTTGAGGTATTCTGTCTATATGCTTCGATAAGCTCAGCATGACTGCTACTATTAGCCT
>JAUIFT010000149.1 GCA_030430345.1 Calditrichia bacterium
ACTGCACATCGCTCCCAACCGCCACTTTCTCATACGAATAAACGACGACAGATGCCGGATTGGCATGAGCCACCTCGGCCCCAACACCCAGTGCTGTGCAGACAATCGCCAGCAGCGCAATGCTCCCCAGCCACCAGCGTAAGGGGACAGTCTTTTTTCGGGGAAGCTCCGGCCTGTCCGGAACTGCCGCCCCGGGGAAGTGGCTGAAAATATATCTTAAAAACGGTTTGCGCATATCCGCGAGTCGGGGCTAGCAGGTGATAGTATCCGTTAACGCTGACCGGAAACAGATGAAAGGCCAATGTAGAAAAAACCAACTTGAAAGAGCAGGAAAAAAGGCATGGAGTAATACACTTCCTGGGAAATGAAATAGAGCGCGCCATAGGTAAAATAACTGGCGATCAGCAGCTCAATCAGTGGTTGATAGCTCCAGCGAGGTTTGTAAATTTTTTTCCGCCAGGTATCTTTTTTCCCTTCCAGCTTAAATTTCGGGGTGCGCAGAAAGTCGGTTTTATGTCCGAACAATGCTTCCAGGGCAGCCCGGCCATTATTCAGGGAAAGGCCAATGCCCAGCGCCATCAACAAGGGAATGTAGAGAAAGTGCGGCCACAGTTTCCCCAGGGAATTTTTAATCGTAACGCAGTAATAAATAACGATGGAAAACGTCGCGGCAAAGAATACTGCAAAATAGAGGAAGACCAGTTTCCAGGGAACTACATACATTTCGGCTTGAATTTTTACTACCGGCACCAGGAGAAGCGCCGGAATTGCCATCATCAAATAGGCAAAGTTGTTACTGAGATGAATAATCGCTTCCATGCGGATGTAGAAGGGGAATTTTGACCGCCAGATGGTCGGAATAAGCTTCAAACCGGTTTGCACCGAACCTTTCGCCCAGCGATGCTGCTGGTTTTTGTAGCCATTCATTTCCGCCGGCAGCTCTGCCGGGCTGACCACCTCCGGAAGGTAAATAAAGCGCCATCCTGCCAGCTGGGAGCGGTAGCTTAAGTCCAGATCTTCCGTAATCGTATCGTGTTGCCAGCCGCCGGCATCGATAATCGCCTGTTTGCGCCATATTCCGGCGGTGCCGTTAAAATTAAAAAATCGGCCGGAGCGGTTACGGGCAACATGTTCGATAAGGAAGTGCGCATCGAGAAATATACCCTGCAGGCGGGTTAACATAGAATAATTACGGTTGATATGTCCCCAGCGGGTTTGCACCAGGCCAATGCCTTCCTGCATAACATGGGGGACGGTTTTCTTGAGGAAATCCGGGTTTGGGGCAAAGTCCGCATCGAAAATCGCGATAAATTCTGCTTTCGTTCGCTCCACGCCGTAAGCCAATGCGCCAGCTTTAAAACCAATGCGCTGCGGGCGGCGGACATGATCGATATTTAATCCCTTTTTTTTCAAAACGGCGACCAGGCGGCGAGAAAGTTTTACGGTAATGTCCGTCGAATCGTCCAATAATTGAACATGCATTTTATCTAACGGATAATCCATGTTCGCGATAGACTTCAAGAGCCGTTTGATTACATAGCGCTCGTTGTAGATCGGTAGCTGGATGGCAACTAGCGGCCATTCATCGGGATCCGCCGGTTGGGGGAGCGGACTTTTACTGTATTTCCGGTATTTATGAAGAATATGATATTTATGCAGACCAAACAATCCCAAAGCGATCAGGGAGATCATATACAATGCAAATAAAATTGTGTCACCCACTACTATTTCCTCAATTTCAGGAACAAAAATGTCTAAGTACCGCGCAAAAATAGCGAAGCAAGTAATGTTAATGCTCCAGCCTTAATTTTGCAAAACGTTTTTAATGTACTGCCTTTACATACTGTTTAACTGCCAGTTATAAGGGTTGAACGACAATTCGTAATCCCCGGGAATTTTAGCCTTTCTGTAGCGATTAATATATTCGAGAATGGTTACACCTTCATTTTCAAAGTCGCCACGAAACCAGTTGAAAATTTGCGAAACAGCTACTTTCTTTGCTTTTTCATCGACGATAATAAAAGTGTCATCGTTTAGAATTTCAGTGGTGCTGACATCCAGTTGTTCATCCAGGTTTGCCGGCAGATAGGCAAAGGGTTTTATCGGCGGACATCCCTGTGCGGCACAAACTAATGCAAAGTGGATTCGCGCATCTCCATACACCGGACGGATCTTTTTATGCTCGATATCGTCAAGTGTCAGGTTTTCTCCGGCGGCCGGATAGGTAATCGTTTTGAAAAAGCCCTGGACATCCAGGGGAGAATTGATCGGCAGATGGGTGACAACACCCTTAATAACAAGGATATTATAAGCATTCAACCAAAATGCTTTCGTTTCATTCGCATTTAGAGTACTCAAATCAAATTTGGCAATCGATTTCGTTAAACCATCTAGTTCTGCGGGATTTTTTTTGAGCGCTGCGTAATTCACCTTGCCCGCTTTCACATTTGCAGCAAGAAACTTTTCTGTGGCCTCAAAAAAATTACTGCCGTTATTCGCTGACAGGGAAGTGCAAACAATTATTAGAAAAATGTAAACCTTGTGCATCGTCTTCATATTAGTCTCCTTTCAACGCTACTATCGCCGGTTAGGTAGCGAGTGCCCTAATATTGATTATCGCTATGAGTGATTCATCACAAAATTGTAAACTTTTCGTGCCAATTTTGAGTTCAAGAGGATATTTAACGCTAATTTAAGGAAAGAAATAATGCTGTTTGCAGGAAACCCCGGAAATTTTCCCTTTTGGTAGGGGGCAAAAATAGGTATTATATAAAGCTTTACAAGGCAAGGAAATTGCCTTCGGAAAACATTCGAAAGGCAGTAAGTATGGGAATTGTTTTTAGATTTATGTACATACTGTTATCGGAAAAATCTATTATCTAGGAGTTTATTAAAACCGGATGCCGATAGGATTTTATCATTTTTCTATATCCGGAGATAATCCGGGCGCCAGCGAAAGTTTGAATAATGCACAGCATCAGGCATTGTCGGTCGAGTTCGGCAATGACTGGCTATATCTGCGGCATGAAGATGATGTGCTGCTTTTTGTTGCCCGTCCCGATAGCGCCAACCGAATCGATGTGGAAAAAATCCTCGATAATAATCAAATCCTCTCCCGCCCGGCAATTAATGAAAGGCACCTGGAAAGTGGAAGTGCTGCCGTCTCCCGCCTGCTGGAAATTATTACTGGTATTTCGGTTGAATTTATCAACAAACTGTCTTTGGAATCGCTTCACCGGGCCTACAACGAAGCTGTGGAAGCAGGGCATATCGGTGCGGAGTTGCAACGACTCTTTCAGCGGGGCATCTGGCTTCATGAACGTGTGCGTCAGGAAACGCCATTCTTCCGTTTCGCAACCGTCGAAGCAGCTGTTTTTTGTGAACTGGCAGAAAAAATTGTCGGCACCCTGGCCAATAAGAATGTTGGCACTATCGGCTATGATACTTCGCTGCCGAGAATTGTTACCCGTCTGAAAAGCGCGGGTTGTAAAACTTTTGTCTTTCTCGGAAACGAAACGGAAATCGATGATGACCTGGTGCTTCGCTGCGACGGTACTTCCAGCATTAGCAAAAATTTGAAAGAATTACCGGCAGGTCTGGATCTGTTACTGGTTTATTATTCGACGACGCATAAATTAACGGAAGCGCTGCTCACCCAGCATATCGCCCGGAAAAGGCATGAACCACTACTGGTATTCGACTATGCAAAAAGTGAGCTAAATCAGAAAAAATTAAAGCGAATCAACCGCCTCTACTATTATGATGCCGGGGACGTCGAGAAAGCCATCAATTTTAATAAGGCGGAACAGATAGATGCCCGGCAAGAAATACATAGCTGGATCAATAAGGAAACCCGTAACTATTATAACTGGCGGCAAAGCGAAGATCGTTTTCAGTTTGCCGGTATTATTGGGCGTAATGGCCGTATGCAGCAAGTCTTTCAAATGATTTCCCGGATTGCCCGCACGGATATTACCGTATTAATTGACGGGGAAAGTGGCACTGGAAAGGAATTAGTTGCCCGGGCGGTTCATAAGTTAAGTGCCCGGAGTAGCCGCCCCTTTCAGGTGGTAAACTGTGGGGCAATACCGGATAATTTGCTGGAAAGCGAACTGTTTGGGCATGTCCGGGGCGCATTTACCGGCGCGGTATCACCGAAAACCGGTCTTTTCGAAGCTGCCAATAGCGGCACGGTTTTTCTCGATGAAATCGGGGAATTACCACCGCATCTGCAGGTGAAGCTGCTCCGGGTGCTGCAAGATGGAGAGATCAAACGGGTTGGCAGTAATGAAACGATTCGGGTAGACGTGCGCCTCGTTGCTGCTACCAATCGCAATTTAGCCGCGATGGTAGAAAATGGCGAATTCCGTAGTGACCTCTTCTATCGCTTGAATGTTATCCAATTGACAGTGCCGCCACTGCGGGAGCGCCTGGATGATATACCTTTGCTGGTGGGGCATTTTATCCGCAAATACGGGAAAAAGTTAAAGAAAAATGTTTCTGGAATTTCCCCGCAGGCCTTGAAAATAATTGAAGGATATCACTGGCCCGGCAATATTCGTGAACTGGAAAACGCTATCGAGCGATCAGTCGCACTGTCGTTTGGCGATAAAATCCAAAACTATGATTTACCCCCGGTGATTCGCCAGCTGCCATCCACACCGGTTAGTTCTCCCGAAGGTGGATTAACCTTGCGGGAGATGGAAAAACAGTATATTTTACAAACCCTGGAAGCTTGTGAATGGAACTATGAGCTTGCCAGCAAACAACTGGCAATCGGGCGGACGACCTTGTGGCGTAAAATGCGCGAATACAAGATGCCGGAAGAAGGCGGACAGTTTAGCAAAAAGTAACAGAACAATCGGAAATGTCGATCTTAAAAGATACACCTGATAAAGAATTTTTAATTCGTTTGA
This sequence comes from Calditrichia bacterium, assembly GCA_030430345.1. Next base: position 4,917 of record JAUIFT010000149.1, read on the forward strand.
ATGAAGCCGCAGCCGCAATTGGGACAGCCGTTTTTCCCGCCGGGGCATATGTACGCGAGTTGATGCTGGGGCGTCAACGGTCAAAAATGGCCCTTATTGTTGCCGGGGATGCGGACCGGTTTGTTCAGCATCTACAGGAGAACGCCGGGGCGAGCAAAAGCGATTCGGGTGACGAAAAAAGAATACCTGCGCTGCAATACGATCAACATTATTTGAGCGTATTGCGGGGAATAAAGATAACCGAAAATATCGGGGAAGCCCGGGCGCTCGCGACCGTTCTGAAGGAGAAAACGTTTTCTATTAATGCAATGGCGCTGGATATTCGGCCGGATAAATTTGGCGCTTTAGTCGATCCTTTTCAGGGGAAAAAGGATTTGCACGATCGTATTATCCGAACCACTCTTCCCCCGGAAGACACTTTTCAAAAATCCCCGTTAAGTATGCTCGCGGCGGTTTACCTGGCTGCCAAACTGCACTTTCGTATCGAACAGGCCACATTTCAACGTATTCAGGATAATGCTTCCTTGTTAAAATCAGTGCCCCGGGAAAATATTACCAGCTATTTTAAAAGGCTGATGTTGCTGAAAAAACCTTCTTTTGGTCTGGACTTACTGAAAAAATCCGGTATTAGCGAGATCATATTCCCGGAGTTGGATGCGATGACCGGCGTTGAACAACGGAATGAGTATTTGCATAAAGACGTATTTTACCACACTTTGAAAGTGCTGGACAATATTTCTGAGCATACCGATAGTTTTGAGCTGCGAATGGCAGCACTCATGCACGATATTGCTAAGCCGCAAACCAAACGATTTGTCAATGGTATCGGCTGGACGTTTCATGGGCATGAAGAGCTTGGCGCCCGGATGGTAATGCGTGTTGCCCGCCGGATGAAGCTGCCTGTTGCATCTGCGGAATACATCAGTAAATTAGTTCGCCTGCACATGCGCCCCAGCCAGTTGGTGGGGGATGGCGTTACCGATAGCGCCGTCCGGCGATTGATTACTGAAGCCGATAAGGACATCAATGACTTAATGACCCTTTGCCGCGCGGACATTACTTCAAAAAACCCGCACAAAGTTCGCAAATATCTCAATAATTTCGACAAGGTTGAAAGTCGGATGAAAGAAGTTGAAGAACTGGATCGTATCCGCGCTTTTAAGCCGGCAATTACCGGTAACGATATTATGACGCACCTCGGTGTGCCACCCGGTCCAATGATCGGAAAGATTAAAAAGGCCATTACAGATGCAATTCATGCCGGGAAAATTCCCAATGAGAAAGAAGCTTGTTTTCAGTATTTTTTGCAGATTAAAGAGCGTTTTTCTGGGGAAAACGGGGAAAATTAAGATGGTGGTTTGTTCGTAATCACAGGGAAATAGTTAAGGGAGAATAAATTCCCCTGAAACAAATAAAAATCTAACAACGTCAATTGACAACATTAGTGGAAAGGAGCAGTAGTGGCTGATACAAAAAAAGGGAAAAACACCGAAAGTAAGGAAATCAGCGATATTCTGGACCAACTTTCCGAAACGGATAAGCCGCAATCGCAATCGAAACCGGCGGAAAAAGAAGAGGAGATCATAAAGAAACCTACGGGCAGTATCGACGAGCCAGAAGATATTGAGGGCATGCTAGAAAAAATTTCCGAAAAACCGCGTGAAAAACCCGGGTTTTTTCAAAAGCTGCTAAGCTTTTTCAAGAAATCGTAACATTATTTTTTTGACATTAGTTCTTTAATATCCTTCGTGCTTCTGTCTGCATTGGTGCTTGAATGATTCACAGCAGCGGGATAAATATTGAGGGTTCAGATAGTGAGTTCTGAAATTCCGCAGGCTGTTCCGGCGAGCGGTTGCC
>JAUIFT010000150.1 GCA_030430345.1 Calditrichia bacterium
GACGATTTCGTAATTGTTACAGCCGAGCACGACGCCGACAATGTTTTTGCCAATATCATGCACGTCACCTTTGGCGGTGGCCAGCAATATTTTCCCGGCGCTGCTTTTATCGCCGGAGGCCACTTTTTCCGCTTCCATGTAAGGCATGAGGTAAGCGACGGATTTTTTCATCACCCGGGCGCTTTTAACAACCTGGGGGAGAAACATTTTCCCGGAGCCGAAGAGATCTCCGACAACGTTCATCCCAGCCATTAAAGGGCCTTCGATTACGTGCAGCGGGCGTTCATATTTCTGGCGAGCCTCTTCAGTATCCGCTTCGATATAATCAACAATCCCCTTAACCAGCGCATGTTTTAATCTTTCCTCCACACTGTCATTTCGCCAGACCTCGTCAGTAATGGTCTTCTTGTCCACGGCTTTTACCGTTTCGGCAAAATCGACCAGCTTTTCCGTCGCTTCCGGGTTGCGGTTGAGTAGCACGTCTTCTACGTAGGTAAGAAGTTGCCTGGGAATCTCTTCATAAACGGTAATCTGCCCGGCATTAACAATACCCATATCCATACCAGCTTTAATCGCGTGATAGAGGAATGCGGAGTGCATCGCTTCCCGCAGCGGATTGTTGCCCCGGAAGGAGAAGGAAATATTACTTACCCCGCCGCTGACTTGTGCGCCGGGCAGGGTTGCCTTAATTTGCCGGGTCGCTTCAATAAAATTAACCGCATAGTTATTATGTTCTTCGATACCGGTGGCGACTGCAAAAATATTCGGATCAAAGATGATATCATCGGGGGAGAAGCCGATTTCTTCGGTAAGGATGCGATAGGCGCGGGTGCAGATTTCTACTTTTCGCTCGGTGGTATCCGCCTGGCCGGTTTCGTCAAAAGCCATCACGATAACGGCAGCACCATAGCGGCGAGCGAGCGTTGCCTGATGCTTGAAAACTTCCTCGCCTTCTTTCAGGCTGATCGAGTTGACAATGCACTTCCCCTGTGCGCATTTCAGTCCTTCCTCAATTACCGACCATTTCGATGAATCAAGCATTAACGGCACCCGGGAGATGTCTGGTTCAGACCCGATGAGATTAACAAACTTTTTCATCGCTGCTGCGGAATCGAGCATGCCTTCATCCATATTGATGTCGATGATTTGCGCTCCGTCTTCCACCTGCTTGCGGGCAACGGAAAGGGCCTCTTCATATTTCTCTTCGAGAATCAAGCGGGCAAAGCGGCGGGAACCGGTAACATTACAGCGTTCACCGATATTAACAAAATTGGAATCCGGACGAACAACCAACGGCTCCAGGCCGCTGTATGATGGATATTCTATTATTTCCGGTAACTGCCGGGGTTGTTTACCCTCCATTACCTTTACGAGCTCCCGGGTAAATGCCGGGGTGCTGCCGCAACAGCTGCCGATCACGTTGATGAATCCACTGTCGGCAAATTCGCTCAGCAACTCGCCCATCTCCTGCGCAGTTTGATCGTAGGCGCCAAATTCGTTGGGCAAGCCGGCGTTGGGATAACAGCTGACATAAAGCGGGGCAATTTTCGAGAGGGTTTCGATGTAAGGACGCATCTCGGTTGCGCCCAGCGCGCAGTTGATGCCGATGCTGAGCAGCGGGAATTGCTTGACGGAAATCCAAAAGGCTTCCAGTGTTTGTCCGGAAAGCGTGCGGCCGCTGGCATCGACAATGGTGACCGAGAGCATTACCGGAACAGATTTTCCAGTTTCGCTGAATAACTGGTCAATTGCAAATAGCGCTGCTTTACAATTGAGCGTATCAAAAACAGTTTCCACAAGCAGGATATCGACTCCACCATCCAGCAGACCGCGGGCTTGCTCATAATAGCCATGACGTATTTCTTCGAAGGAAACATTGCGCAGACCTGGCTCATTGACATCGGGGGAGAGAGAAGCAGTGCGATTTGTGGGGCCGAGGGCACCGGCAATATAACGGGGTTTTCCCGGATGTCTTTTCGTATAAGCTTCACAGGCCTCGCGAGCAATTTGGGCGGATTTCAGGTTCATTTCATAAACCAGGTCGACCATATTATAATCGGCGAGAGATATGCCGTTGGCATTAAAGGTATTGGTTTCGATGATATCCGCACCGGCCTCCAGGTAGGCGGTGTGGATTTCTTTGATAACATCCGGGCGGGTAATCGATAACAAATCGTTATTGCCCTTTTGATCGCCGGGATGATCGGCAAACCGCTCGCCGCGAAAGTCCGCTTCCTCAAGGCGATAGCCCTGGATCATGGTGCCCATTGCACCATCGAGTACTAAAATGCGTTTCTTTAATTCCGAATATATTGGATGACTCTCATATTTGTTGGTCATTTTTTAGATGCTCCCGGTTAAATCATGTGATTGATGGGTGGTAATTTAATGCATGAAAACAGAAAGTCAGCATTATTTTTTGCCGGTCGTTATTTGCGTCCGTGCATGCTGTGCACAGCGCTGCGCAGGGTTGAAAAATATAAGAAGAAAGCAAAAGCTTTCGGGTAAAAAGCCTTCTTTTTTAAGTATTTGTATTTTATGCGTTTATTGGTTCTTATGTCGCTGGCATCATTCTTGAAATAGCTGAAATAAACCATAAAGTAAAAAAGGAGGATTCTATGCGTGCGTTACTACAATTATTATTTGTTTTGGCAATCAGCAATATTCTTTGGGCCAATGGTGTTTGCATTAAAGATGCTTCGGAAAATGTCAATCTACGTTTAACCGCCAGTGCTGTAGAGGTCGCTGTGGAGAGTCAGATAGCGATTGTAAAAACAACACAAACGTTCTTGAACCATCTTAATCAGGATGCGATTGTAAAATACGGGTTTCCGCTGCCGGAGGGTGCCAGTGCTATCGAACTGCGCTGGCGGCAGGAGGGGATTTGGTATCTGGCAAATATGAGCGCGACGGCACAGGACACCACACTGCCCGGCTCCGGCTCAACCGTTTCCCAAAACCTGTTGGATTATCTTGGCGAAGTACCCTTGTACTTTCCTATCGAGGAGGCTGTTAAGCAGGATTCTGCCATCGTCGTGGAATTGACGTATGTGCAACTGTTGCCTTATGAGTTTGGTAATGTCGATTTTAGCTATCCAGCCGACTATTCGCTGATTCAATCTGAAGCATTAAATCTGCAAACTTTGGATTTTCAGCTGAATTCTTTGCGGACGATCGATAATCTTGCCCTGATGAGCAATCACAACCTGGTGGAGCTGGTAAACAGTGGAAATGTTGCGTCATTAAAGACAAGTGATGCCAATGAGGCTGCTAATGAAAACTATGCCGTGCGTTACACGCTGGCGCTGGATCAGCTGGGATTATTTGGGTATAGCACTCAGATTCCCGACTCTTTGGTGCCGGATGATGGCGATAGTGGATATTTGACTTTTATTGCTGAGCCGGATCCGGGGAATACAGATGTCATCGACAAAGTTTTTACCCTGATTATTGACCGTTCCGGCAGCATGGGAGGTGATAAGATCGTTCAGGCACGGAATGCGGCCAGTTTTATTGTTGAGAATTTAAATGAGGGTGATAGGTTTAATATTGTAGATTTCGCCACTAATGTGGGATCTTTCCGGAATGCGCATGTGCCTTTTAATCCGGATAATCGAAGTGCGGCGCTAGATTATATTTCCAGTATCATTGCCAATGGCAGTACTAACATCTCTTCAGCGTTCAATGTTGCTATTCCGCAATTTTCTACTGCCAACGATACGACCGCCAATATCATCATATTTTTTACCGACGGTATACCGAATGGGGGGATTTCTAATACTAACGAACTGTTGGCTTTTATACAAAATTTGATTGCCCAGGCGGAAAATAGTATTCAGATATTTACCTTTGGCATTGGTGATAATGTCAACACCCAGCTTTTGACATTGCTTGCCTCCCAAAATCATGGCCTTTCGGTATTCCTGGAAGATCAGGATCTCTTTGATGTCATATCCAGATTTTATCTGCAAATTCGTAATCCGGTAATGCTGAATACCACTATCAGTTTTTCCCCTTCGATTATTACAGAAGTATACCCAGAACAGCTTCCCAGTTTATACAAAGGTCAGCAAATGATACTCAGCGGCCGTTACAGTAGTGCCCAAGCGGTAACAGTTACATTGAGCGGGGAAGCATTTGGGCAGCCGGTTAGTTATGACTACGAGTTGAACCTATCAGGAGAGGATAACAGCAATTACCGCTTCCTGATGAAGCTTTGGGCGAAGCAAAAAATCGAGCATTTACTGATTCAGTATTATAGTCTCGATCCCAATTCCAGTGCAGCGCAAATTCTCAAGGAAGAAATTATTGGTATCAGCCTGGCCTACGGGGTGATCAGTCCATTCACGCGCTTTAGTGGTGGAGACCCGGTCGGGATCGAAGATGAAGAATTGCTTGAGCAACCGGCCACGATTGCCCGGGATATTGAGTTGCTGGGCAACTATCCCAATCCGTTTAATCCGTCAACGAAAATTCGCCTGCAGGTAAAAGGTGCGCAAGCCGGCTTGATGAAAATTAAAATCTATAACACCCTTGGGCAGCTTGTTCGGGTGTTGTTTCTGAATATTACCGGCAGCGGGCTGTACGAAATTACCTGGGATGGTATGACCTCAGCCGGCCTTCCTGCCGCTTCCGGGAATTACGTCTATATCGTCGAATTTGAAAACTATGTGCTGGCGAAAAAGATGACATTGATGAAATGATTTGTTAAATAAAGGTAATAATTTGATCGACTGTACATCTTTGCCGTTTTATTTGCCCATTTGTAAATTTGCAAATGGGCAAAGTTATTCCAGCCCCTACAGCATTTTCGTTTTCATTCAAGCCGCTATTTATGTAAATTGTTAAACCTTTTCATCATAACGGCTTGTTTAACGATGCGCATAAAAATCCGCTCTATATTTACTTTTCTTTGGTTCCTGCCAATTGCTATTATCGGGCAGGAAAATATCTTTCCGGACAACGAGAGCGGCCTCCCGTTTATCCAGAACTTTAGTCCGAAAGACTACAACGCGCACGGACAGAATTGGGATATTGTGCAAGACAAGCGTGGGGGTATGTACTTTGCGAACAACCTCGGCGTGCTGGAATATGATGGCCGGGCTTGGCGAGTTATCCCGGTTTCCCGAAAATCCGTGGTGCAATCATTGGCAGTTAGCGAGACTGGCCGCGTCTATGTGGGCGCGCTGGCGGAAATTGGTTACCTGGCGGCAGCTGAAATGACCGGAGAAGTTGGTCCGCGGCAACTGCAATATGTCTCACTTGTGGAGCATCTTGCACCGGAATTTCGCGATTTCGGTAATGTCTGGAAAACCTATGCGACGTCACATGGTATCTATTTCAGAACCCAGAAATATCTTATCCGCTGGCGCCCCGGCGTGGGAAAAAACAATGATGGTTTTTCTGAAAATAGTCAACCGGCCGGTTCAATAAGAATATGGGGTAGGGAAGGGGCTTTAAGAAAATTATTTAAGGTTAACGATACGATCTACGCGCTTTACCGGGGTGTGGGCTTAATGGCTGTTCGCGGCGATTCGTTACAGCTAGTGCCAGATGGTGAGCTGTTTGCGAACGAAGTAATCAGCATCATGCTACCCTTTCCCGGCGGAAAGACACGGCTCTCAAACGGGAAATCCAACCCGGATGCCAGCAGAATCCTGCTCGGTACCCGTACTTTTGGCTGGTATCTGTATGACGGAAAATCCATTGATCCTTTCCCGATTGATGCCGCCGCGGCTGAATTCCTGGCGGAAAACACCCTTTATTTCGGTGCGTCATTGGCAGACAGCACATTCGCGCTTTTAACCCGCCTCGGCGGTCTCGCTATCATGGATACACAGGGACGGCTGTTTCACGTGCTGAATAAAGCTGCCGGACTGCGCGATGAAACGGTGCGGAATGCATTTGCTGACCGGGAAGGCGGCCTCTGGCTGGCGCTGAATAACGGGCTGGCGCGGGTCGAAATGTCGGCGGCAATCTCCCGCTTTGATGCCGCGCTCGGTATCGAGAGCAATGTTAACGGAGTCGCCCGCCATCAAAACGAAATATATGCCGCCACTGATATCGGCCTCTTCAAACTGGCTTTGTCATCCGCCCCGGGGAATTTTTCCATCTTCCAACCCATCGGTAATAAAAATTTTCAGGCATGGTCGCTGCTCGATGCCGGTCAAGTATTGCTGATTGCCACAACAGATGGCGTCTATCGTTATCAATCTTCAAATTTATCCCGGGTCAGCCGAACGGGGGCGTACTATCTTTATCCATCGCCATTCCGCAGTGATATTGTATATGTTGCTTCGCGAACGGGATTGGCAATTCTGAAGAAAGAGAACTTCCAGTGGCGCATTGCGGGAGAGGTTTCCGGCGCGCCGCAACAGGTGCGCACCATTGTAGAAGAGACGCCCGGCAAGTTGTGGCTGGGCACCCGGGTAGATGGATTTATACATATCGAAATACCGGCCTTAACCTCCGGAGAAACATTTTTAAATGCCGGTGAGAAGATAGATGCGGTCGTTCAACGCTTTGGTCGGGAGAACAATATGCCGGACGGCTCGGTGCGGGTTTATGCTGCTGGCTGGCGGGCGGTTTTTGCTACGGACAAAGGTCTGCGCCGCTTTGATCCTGAAAAACTGATGTTCCTGCCCGATTCATCCCTTGGCGCCCTATTCGCTGATACTGCCCGCTGGGCATTTCCCATCAGGGAGGATAATAACGGCAATATCTGGCTGCGCAGTGGGCTTTCCAATCGCTGGCAGCTTGGCCT
>JAUIFT010000151.1 GCA_030430345.1 Calditrichia bacterium
TTGGGGGATTCCGGGTAAATAAAATTTACATTCACACCAACAGGTTGAAACATCTCATGATAACGATAATGTGTGCCCAGTTCCGTGATATTGATCGTTTGCGGATGATCCTTCATTAGTATAACTAAATGAGCAACGCCGGAATCTAGGCACATCGCCGAATGATGATTCCTGTTGAGAATACCGCTCAGTGCTTCCGGGGGATGCGTAATCTGCACTGGCTGCATTTGTAATTCCACTTCACCTGCCTTTATAATCCTGGACTGGTAGATATCCGTGCCGATCTCAAATGAACAGGTTTGCGGCGCTACTCCCAGAAAGTGAGCAAAATAAACGGCGCAGCGGGCGCCATTGCCACACATTCTTCCCGGAAAACCGTCTGCGTTAAAATATCGTAAGGTAAAATCCGCCCTGTCACTTTCACTGATGAGCATAAACCCATCCGCACCGACGCCGGTATGGCGTTGGCAGATTTGCCGAATGGCATTATCATCCTGTGGATCGAAAATCGATTCGCGGTTATCCAGCAAAACAAAATCGTTGCCGGCGCCATGCATCTTGTAAAATTTTTCTCTCTGAAAATCAATCATGCCAGTAAGCTATTTGAATTTGAAATTAATGCCGTCCGTTGTCCAGCGTTTCCGCACATTCACGGTATCTCCGTATTGCAGATAAGGTTCTGCAAACTGGAATGGGAAGCTGCTTCCCGGGCTATATTTACCATTCTGATCCAGATCGATAATAGCCTTGATAAAGTAGCCGCCTTCCGGTAAAAATGGGATTTCGTAGGGCTGTCCGATGGGGGTAATTATTTCGTATTTTTTTTCACCTTTTGTTGCTGTTGCCGTCAAAATTGCCCGCTGCCAAAGTGAATCTGCCACTGTAACGGTGCCTCCGATTTCCCCAAGGTTTTCGTAATCCCAGGTTTTAAAGGGATAATCAAAAACTGAATCGCTGGAAGTTTGCTGAAATAAGCTCTTCAATTGCAGAGTATCCAGATGAAAATTGTATTTTTCACCCCGCAAAAAGGCACTGTCCGGAATAAATACCGGGCGGGAGAGCGAATAGAATTGCCATTTTCCGGGCACCTTGAGAGAATCCTGCCACCGTAAATGAACCGCGCTTTTAAAGGCGGCGCTGTCTACCGGTAAAGAAAATTGCGGAATAAGCCGGGCATCGTAGGCAACAGTGTTTTGGTCCTTATGCGGTTGATTGTTCAGCAGGCGAAAAGCAGTTGTGTCGGTTTTGTCTGATCCGGAAAAACGAAAAACGAGATTTTCCATTTCTGAACGATTGCCCGAAAGGTCCGTCACTGTTTCCAGGTGACCTTCATAAGGTATCTTTTCCTGCGGCGCGGTATAGACCAATAAGCGGGTTGGATCTTCCAGGCTAAGCTCGCTGCCAAGGATTTGCAGCGGTGTCTGGTTGAGCGTATCCTCAATGCTTACCTTGAAGTATTGCTCGGCATTTAATGGTTCATCGATAATAATTTCCAACACTTGCCGGTTGGTCGGTCTCGCCCGTATAATTTTCGCCGCTGTTGTATCTTCCAGCATCAAAGAGATGTTCAGATCCGGGAAAGCACTTTTCAGCGAATCGAGAGAAACATCTTCAGTCGGAATACCAATCCAGTCCACGCCAAAGGTGTAGCGACGATCGCGATTGACATCCCGGATGGCATATACCCGGTAATTGTCCGGGCGCAGATATTGTATCTTAAATCGCCCTTCTTTGTCGGTTTGGGTGTAGTAGCGCGGTTTTTTCTCGAATACAGTGCGGGCAGAAAAGCTGTCGTCCTTTGCGTAGGCGAAAATGAAAATATCTTCCAGATCTTCCGCGGTTACCCGCCCGGAAATTTCTCCTCTATCGATGCGCGCACCGCTGGAAAAGGGAAGAATGAAGGGCGCTGGCAGCCTGTTCTTCCGGTAATCCTTAATACCGGTGCCAAGGGTCATTAAATAGGTTTGATTTTGCTCCAGTGAATCTTTCAGTAAGATACGCAGCTTTTTGTTGCCTTTCCATTTAAACTCTAGCGGTGTTTCCGGCTCCGGCAACATCCATATTTGATCGCGAATGGAAGTACGGTCAACGGCTTCATCGAATTCAATAAGAATTTCCGACAGTGTGGCAATATTGGTGGAGTCCGGCGGCGGAAAGGTTGAAATTATCTTTGGTGCTGTTTTATCCTGAGGGCCGCCGGAAGGAGCCTTTTGGCTGGCACAGTGTTGCAGGAACAAGCTGAAAAAAACAAGAATGAGGATGATGGCTATTTGGAAATGCTTTTTCAAAATAGTTTAATACTCCGCTTAAGAAGGATCGCGTCCGTTTAAGGTTGTTTTAAAAATATTCTCCAGGAAATCTCGTTGTTGATCCACACTCCGATCCGGTAACAGACAGAACGGGGCAACGATATCCATTGTTACTTTTGCGGAACGTGGCGTATTTGCCCAGCGTGGCCAAAAGTCATAAACTTTATCGAGAACGATCGGATAGATTGCCTGCCGGGAAGCCATCAGTATTTTTACCAGGCTAAGCTTGAAGGGCAGTAAGCGGCCATCCCAACAGCGTTCCCCTTCGGGAAAAACCCCGACCTTGATTCCCTTTTGCAAAAATGCTTTCATGATCCGGACAACCCCGGGATTCGTCTGGTAGCGGGTCGTCGGGATACTCATCGCCCATAATAAGAATTTGCGCACAATGCCAGCCGAAAAGGACGTGTCCTTGGTGATAAAAGCCACCCGCCGGTCCAGATAGGCGGCGACCACAAATGGATCCATTGCGCTTTGATGATTGACGATAACAATGCCTGACCGATCTTTATGCCAGTTGCTTTTGCCGCGAATATCCACACTAATCCAGAGGCGGCAGAGCTGCCGGAGAATATTTTTAACGCTTCCCATAATAATATTCTCCACAAAATACTGCTTCTCATGGGACTTTGGCAATGCGATTTGCCACAACTCCCGGGACGGCCGGGAAAGCACCGTTCGGATATGCGGCTGATATTCAATAATCGCTCCCAACTGATGCCGCTGATAATATTGATCAATCCATTTCCGCAGGAGGATTTCGTATTTCAGGGGGCTTTCCTGTTGAAACTGAATCTGGTATACCGGTTGGTGTTTGACTTTAAACTCAAAGCGATGCCCGTTGGTGGTAATGGAGAGAATATCGGCAGCCGCCCAGTGGAAAGAGTTCGTGCTTGTAGTGAAAACAAGGCCATCTTCGTATACCAGCAGCTCTCCTTCCCCAAGCACTTGAAATTCCCGCAGGCCTTCTCTGAAAAAGCGATGATAGCCATTCACCGGAACCTGTTTGTTGCCTTGCCGCAGTTTACCGGAATTGCTCTTGTGCAGTAGCATTCCGTAATTGAATTGCTCATCCTGCTTTTCGGAGTTCGTGGAGAAAGCTAAGTGCTCTTGCAGCAAATCGTAATAATCACCGCTTGAATAAACGTTACCATTGCAAAGTAAGTCGGTGCCCTGCACGGTGATGTCAGCATTGCAGCTTTTGCAATTTTGCCGGTCGAGGGTATCCGCTTTCCGGCAATTCGGGCAAAAAAAGAAAAGTGGATGAGCCATGCAAATAATGTAATTTGGGTGATCTTTGAGAAAACTTGTTGTTTGCAGATATATAAGTATTATCCGGTAAGAGTGACGCCCTGCCGGACGAAAGAATATACTGTCAGGCAGCTTAAAAACAAAAAAAGCAACACAGAAATGTGTTGCTTTTTTGTAGCAAAAAACGATTTAGCGGCTGCGCTTCTCTTTAATTCTCGCAGCTTTACCCTGCAATTCGCGCAGATAATACAACTTCGCACGACGAACCCGGCCAATTCTCTTTACTTCAATTTTTGCCAGGCGGGGGGAGTGCAGCGGGAATACTCTTTCTACACCAATACCGTTGGAAATTTTCCGAACAGTAAAGGAAGCATTTACCCCGTTACCGCGCCGCTGAATGCATACACCGGTAAAAACCTGGATTCTTTCTTTGTCTCCTTCAACAACCCGAACGTGAACATCGAGCGTGTCCCCGGCCTTAAACTGCGGGATATCTGAAACCAGCTGGTTTGCGGTCACACTGTTTAAAATATCCATAATTCGATCTCCTAACTTCTCTATTTTTTATCTTTGCTACTTGATTTCTTGTATTCCCGGTATAAATCCGGTCTTCTATTTTTCGTTCGTTCTAATCTTTGCGCCAGCCGCCATTCATCAATTTTCGCATGATTGCCGGACAATAATACTTTCGGTACTGGCATATCCCGATATACTTCCGGACGGGTGTAGTAGGGACAATCCAGCAGGCCATCCTGAAAAGAATCTGTTTTCGCAGATTTCAGGTCGTTAATAACCCCGGGAATTAAGCGGACAATTCCGTCGATCATTAACAGGGCCGGTATTTCTCCCCCGGAGAGGATAAAGTCTCCAATGGAAATTTCGTCGGTTACCCAGGTGTCAATCACGCGCTGGTCGATTGCCTTGTAATGCCCGCACAAAAAGACCAGATGTGTCTCCGGTGCGAGTGCCTCGGCGGTTTCCTGGGTGAATAGCTTGCCTTGCGGCGTTGGGAAAACGACCCGAATATTTTCTTTCTTCGGGGCGATCTCAAAAATATGCTCGAAAGCATTAAAAAGTGGTTCCGGCTTAAAGATCATGCCTGGACCGCCGCCATAAGGAGTATCATCCAGCACCCGATGCTTCCCCGGTGCAAATTCGCGCACATCCCAAAGACGAATTTCCAGTCCCACCCGTTTTTGCGCTTGCTTGAGAATGCTTTCGTTCAGCGGCGTGCGGAGAATTTCCGGAAAGGCAGTGAGCACATCAATCAGCATCGTCCGCCATCCCTTTGATGAGGCGCACCTGGATCGTTTTTTTCTCAAAGTCGATTTCCTGAACGAATTCCGAAACCGCCGGGATCAGGATTTCCCCTCCATCATCTTTCCGGACAACGTAAATATCGCTGCCGTTACTGCTGAGCACATCCTTCAGCACACCGAGATAATTTCCATCTATTTCAAAGACCTTTAAATCGAGCAAGTCGTGTATAAAATAACTGCCTTCCGGCAGCTCGATTTTTTCTGATTCAGGCAACCAAATTTCTTTTTTCACAAGCAATTTGGCTTCTTCCCTGGTTGAAATTCCCCGTAATTTTATTAAGGATTCCCGATCGGTAATTCGAATGTCTTCGATAATCCATCCACGCATCTCGCCATCATCGGCGGTGTAGAGCGTTCTCAGATATTCAAATCGATCCGGCAACCCGGAGTAGGGAATTGCTTTCAAATATCCCTGAATCCCATGAGTTTGCAGAAACTTTCCAACAATAATATACATTCATGGCCTCAAGGATGTCGGCGACAAGCATGTAGTCCTTCACCCTTGTCAAAAAATTTTACTTCGGTTCACACTATTCAAGAATTTCCAGGACAGCCCGTTTACCCATCTTGGCTGCCGCTGCGCTCAGTAGCGTTCGAATCGCTTTCGCTGTTTGGCCGCGCTTGCCGATAACTTTACCTAAATCTCCGTCACCGACTCGCAACTCGTAAACGGTTACGCGTTGTCCCTCTACTTCTGCAACCTGAACTTCATCCGGCTTGTCTACCAAATGCTTAGCGATAAATTCCACAAATTCTTTCATCGCGTAAACCTCCTTTTGCGTAGAACGATATGTGATTTAAGAGCAAGAATCGGATAAAGCAGAATGAACGATCGATCCGTTTATTCTTTCGCAGATGTTTCCGCTTCTTCACCACTGTCTTCCGCGGCGGTATCAGCTTCTTCAGCGTCGGCAGCTTCCGCTTCAGCTTTCGCTTTAGCTTCTGCTGCGGCTGCTTCTTCAGCTTTACGAGCTTCTTCTTCTGCTGCTTTTGCTGCTTCCTCTTCCGCTTTCTTGGCTGCTTCTTCTTCCGCCTTCTTGGCTGCTGCCGCTTTCTTCAGTTCCGCTTCTTTCTGGAGTTCCAGCTTTTGCTGCTTATCGGCCTGATTTGCGGCCCATTGCTGCATTTCTGCCTCAATCTTCGCTTCATCAACGCCACGACGCATCAGGTCGAAACGCATATTCAAGCCTTTTCTGGTGAAAAGATTTTTTACCGTATCTGAAGGAATTGCGCCCTGGCCCAGCCAGTATAAAGCGCGATCCTGCTTAACTTCGATTGTCATCGGATCAGTCAAAGGATTGTAATATCCGATCTCTTCAATAAATCTACCATCTCGCGGTGAACGCGAATCCGCTGCTACGATACGATAGAACGGCTTCTTTTTCCGGCCCATTCTGCGTAGTCTGAGTTTTACTGCCACGAATTTCCTCCGTTTGGATTTTATTTATTATGTATCAAAATGTTATTTGCTATTTATTAAAAGGGAAATCCTGCCGGACCTGCCCCGCCGGGGCCCATACGGCCACGCATTTTATTCATTTTTTTCATCATCTTCTTCATTTCATTGAACTGACGGATGAGCTGATTAACATCGCGCACTTCCGTTCCGCTGCCACCGGCAATGCGTTTTCGCCGGCTGCCGTTCAATATTTCCGGGCGCTGCCGTTCTTTGATCGTCATGGAGTTGATAATCGCTTCCACTTTCACAAAAGCATTATCATCGACCTGGATGCCCTTTAATTGTTTTCCCACACCGGGAATCATTTTCAGGAGACTATCCAGTGGTCCCATTTTTTTGATCTGCTGCAGTTGCTCGTAGAAATCTTCCAGCGTGAACTGCTCTTTACGGATTTTCTTCTCAAGCTTCTGCG
>JAUIFT010000152.1 GCA_030430345.1 Calditrichia bacterium
AGCACTGCCACGGGAAGATCCGCTGCGGGTGCGATTGGTGCTGGTGCTGCTACCAGTATTGTCGCGGGTTTTCCGATACCGTCTACGTGGTGTCTTCTTTTTGGTCGTGGTCCGGGTGCGGTTGGTGCTTACTGCTTCCGGATCGGTATTGCTGGCACGGGTATCACTGACGGTTCGGGTGCCGGTGTTCCCTGTTGAAGTGCCACTGCGTCTGCCGGAATTGCCGGAAACGACAGGTGTGTAATTCGGTTGTCCATTATAAATACCGCTGCCAGTGCTGCTACCGGTAGTGCCGGGCGATCTGCGAGTGGGGCGGGAATTCGTGCCGGCCACTTCGCGCCGGTCCCAGTCACGGCGTTTGTAGTCAAAATTATTCCGGCGGTTGCTACTGCCATAGCCATAATGATGGCCACGGCGGGGATAATAATTGCCGTAATAACCATAACCGTATCCATAGTAAGGATTGTAGTAAGATGACCAGTAATACGGCGGACAAGTAACTACATACCAGGGATCCCAGTATGGATCGTTGTAGCAAAAGAGGTAATCGTAATTATACGGGGAATAGTAATTTGAATAGCGATAATAAGGCCCATGACGGCGATAGTAGCGCGGGGAATACCAGGAATTATCCCAAATAGTGATGTTGACATCCGGAACGAAGTATGTGGAATGTTGAAATACGTCGTCGTTGTCATAATCGCCATAGAGAGAAATGTCGGCATCATCGTAAAAATAGTAGCCATTGCTGTATACCGGATCGAAATCGCCTTCGTCATAATACTCTTCGGCGTATTCTTCGTCATCATAATATTCAGCGGAATCGCTATCCTGATATTCCGAATATTGCCCGTCGTCATACTCCTCGTCGTCATTTTGGGATTGACGGGGCGATTCCCGGTAGGGTTCCCGGTCGCTGTACGGCGCATTGAACTTGGTGTAGCACGATTGCAGCATCATGACTACCACCAGGAAACCGATAAGCCTGAGGGTTGTTTTAAAAATACTCATTACAATCACCTTCCCTTATATTTAAAAAATTCATCATCTTCCAGCTATAATATTATATACAAATATAGCACCAAAAGTTCTACCAGTTTTTAGAATTCTCCCTAAAAAACTGATTATAATAGAATTATGGGTTAGAATAAGTGATAAAGGCCTTGACTGGAAAATAGAAATTGTTAACAGCGTTAACAGAAGTAGTGTTAACGCTGTTTGTATTTTGCCGAATCAATCTCGTATCGCTGCAGTTTTTTGTGCAAACCGAGGCGGCTAAGTCCCAATTTCTGTGCAGTGCGGCTAATATTTCCCTGAAATTCTTCCAGGGCGATTTCGATGTAATAAATTTCCATCGCCTCGACGATCTCTTTCAGGCTTTTGGTATCATCCAGTTGCGGGAGCGAGTTTTGCTGTTGAGTGCCGCCCAATGCACCGGGCATCATCTCCAGGAGGTCAGGGGATATCGGGCCGCTGTCATCCGCAAGGGTTACTGCCCGTTCCATGAGATTTTCCAACTGGCGAACATTTCCGGGGAAGTCCGCAGTCATTAGCCAGGTGAGAGTTTCCGGGGTAAGGCGAAGATTGCCCTTGCTCATTTTTTTCGAAAAGCGGGCGAGGAAAAACTCGGCCAGCAAAGGAATATCTTCCCGCCGCTCCCGCAAAGGAGGGAGATGGAGGGGGAAAACATTTAAACGATAGTAGAGGTCTTCCCGGAATTCGCCATTGCGAATGGCATTTTCCAGGTTGCGATTAGCGGCGGAAATAACCCGAACGTCTACCCGGATGGTTTTCTCCGAACCAAGTGGGTGGATTTCCCCTTCCTGTAATACCCGCAAGAGCCGCTGCTGCATCGCCGGCGAAGTATCGGCAACTTCATCGAGAAAGACAGTGCCGCCATCAGCCAGTTCAAAAAGGCCTTTTTTGTCTGTCGTAGCACCAGTAAACGCGCCTTTCACATGACCGAAAAGCTCGCTTTCCAACAAGGTATCCGGCAGGGCGCCACAGTTTTGTGCAACAAACATTTTATCCTGGCGCGGACCGTTAAAATGCACGGCGCGGGCGATTAATTCCTTGCCGGTACCGGTTTCTCCGAGGATCAACACGGTTGTATCGGTGGGAATAACCTTTTTCATCAGCTTGAAAACATCCTGCATGCGGCGGCTTTTCCCGATGATATGATCGAACGTATATTGTTTCTCAACTGCCTGATGCAGCAAGGTATTTTCAGCCTGCAGACGTTCGTTGGCGGCAGCAAGTTCCTCCAGCAAGCGTTTGTTTTCGGCGACAAGCTGATGGCGCTCCACCGCACGGCGGACAATAATGCGCAGATCATCCGGCTCCCAGGGCTTGTTAATGTAATGAAACACCTGACCTTCATTGATCGCCTCAATGACCGTTTCTACATCGGTGTAGCCGGTGATTAAAATGCGGATTGCTTCCGGCTGAAGCTTCTGCGCTTTGTGGAAGAATTCCACGCCGCTCATCTCCGGCATTCGCTGGTCGCTGAGGATAACGTCGATCTTTTCCCGCTTGAGGATTTCCAGGGCGGAATGGCCGTTGAGCGATAAAAAAACTTCGTATTCCCGGCGTAAAGTGCGATTGATTGCATTGAGGCTGGACTGTTCGTCGTCTACTGCCAGTATTTTCGGACGTTGATTATTTTCCATAGATAGTGGTTTTTCCGTAAGTTTGTTTTCAAAATTTCATCCTTTGACAGGCTCAGGATGAATGGATACAAAAATTTAACATGAGCATAAAGCTGAATAATTAGAGGCGAATGTCGAATATTCAATGCTCAATGTAAAAATTCGAAGTCTATATCCGTTGTATGTTCGAAGTTTTTATTTTTCCCTTCAATCTTGGAAATTGGGCGTTGGACATTGGATATTTAAGCAGCATTTATGAATTCGCCTTCAATGTCGTTGTATCTTCCGCCGGTATATTCTCACCACGCCGGGGCAGACGGATAGTAAAACGGGTGCCTTCCCCTTCGCTGCTTTCGCAAGAAATCTTCCCGCCATGTTTCTGGATAATATTGTAACTGATGCTCAGGCCTAAACCGGTCCCTTTGCCGACCGGTTTGGTGGTAAAAAACGGATCAAATATTTTGTTTTTAACAACTTCGGGAATTCCTTTGCCGTTATCGCGAATTTCAACAACAGCTTGTTCTCCTTCAAAACGGGTAGATACCCAAATGTCTCCCTTCCCTTCAATGGCCTGAATGGCATTGAGCAGCAGGTTCATGAATACCTGGTTAATGTTGCCGGGATTGCAATAAATTTTCGGTAAAGACTGATAATCTTTGTGAACTGTAATGCGATTTTTCATTTCGTTGTTCAAAAGCAGTAAGGTGGATTCCAGTCCTTCATGCAAATCCACTGCTTTGAAAGTTGCTTCGTCCAGGCGGGAAAAATTCCGCAGATTTTGCACAACGGTTTTTACCCGGTCACTACCGACCAGCGATTCATTAATCAGGTTGTCAATGTCTTCCTGTATGAAATTCAGGTCATACTTTTTATCCAGCGCCAGCAGTTTTTCCCGTAAATTTTGCTGCGCAGCGGGACTATCTGTGATATTGTTAAGAATGGCGAGAAGTTCCGTAATCGCACTGGTGTAGCGGCGCAGCTCTTTCATATTCGCATAAACGAAGCTGATCGGATTATTCAATTCATGGGCGATACCGGCCACCAACTGGCCTAGCCCGGCGAGTTTTTCGCTTTGAATCAGCTGCGTCTGCGTTTCTTGTAATTCCCGGTATAACTGCTCTAATGTATGGTTTTTGTCCTCCAGTTCGGAGATGTATTTTTGGGAAATTTCCGTCTCGGTCAGGCGCTGGATTAAATTTTTTGTTTCTTCGATGTAAAGGTTATTCTCAATAGCGATCGCTGCCTGGTTGGCGAAGATTTGCAGTATGCTAACATCTTCTGATCGTAAGTGTTTACCATCCTGCCCTTCCCCGAGCAGAAGGAGGGCAAAGAGGCGGTCTTGCCGGACAATCGGCATCGCCAACTGCAGACGCTTACGGGAAAGCTGCGGGAGCGCGGAGCGCAGCATCCCCGGCTTGATAACGCCGTGTTCTAAAAAAAGCGCCCGTTGTTTTTTGGAAAGACTCGCTTCTTCTATTTTATAACTTTTTTCACCGGCGGATGCGCGGGGAATGATCCACTGATTATCAATTTCCATGACGCTGCAAAAGCGGATGTTCATTGCCTGTTGAATGGTGGCGGCCATTTGCTCAAATAGTTCCTGGTTGTTTTTGATAAAGATCAGCTGTTCGGAAAAATTTTGAAGCAGTTGCCGGTGGCCGTGCCGGCGCATCTCCATACGATGAACATATTCCAGGAAGCCGCCAATAAGTAACATAACCCCGACCGTTGCGGCAATTTGGATGGTCAGCATCAACCATACTTTTTGACCACTCATTACAAGCATTATCAGATAGCTGAGAATGAGCGGGCTGACCAGAAGCAGAATTGCAGGGTTTTTACGCCATTGGTAGCGGCGCAGCGAAAAATAAATGAAGCCGGCGAGGGAAAGCAGCCAGAAAATAAAGAGAGAGACATTCAGAGTGAAATCTTCCTGACTAACAAAGCGCCGGGCGGATTGCAGGGCACGGGTGATAGACTTGCGCGTACCGCCGGTTTCGGAAATCCGGTACAATTGACCGGCGGTGAGGTCGTCAAGAAAGAGTTGATTGCCCGAGGGGAAGCGCACTTTCAGGTTGTAACGGCTTTCCGTATTAACTCCAAAATGGGCGACAGGCTCATTGACGGAAAGGTAGCCGCTGCCCCCGGAAATTTCCCGATAGCCAATCAGGCGGGATGCCTGCTCATCCGGGGTATTTTCATAAAGCCAAAGTTTTGTTCCGATCGCATCCCGGTTACTGATAACCCCTTCCAGGGCGATGCGGAGAAATTGTCGATTGTTGGTCGGATTCTGGAAAATAAAGCTGCTGGTATCTTTATTGGCAACAAACAAGTCGAGATCTCCATCGCGGTCATAATCGGCGACTGCCGCGCCAGTGCTGTAGAAACGGCGCTGGGGATGCTTCGGTAGTGCCTCTTGATAAACCTGCCGGAAATGTCCGCTGCTATCATTCAGGTATAATTGATTCGGGCCAAGATTAGTAAAAAAGACATCCTGCCAGCCATCATTGTTGAAATCCGCGATTACGCTGCCATAAGCCGGGAAGGTGTTGGAAAGGCCGGCAGTATCGCTAATGTCCTCAAAACGCCAGTGACTGTCCCCGCTGGCAGTAAGGTTTGCATAAATTGCTGAAGCGCCTTCCCGATCGCTGACGAGTATATCCAGGTCGCCGTCATTGTCAATATCCCCAAAGGTGACACTGTTGCTGCGCAGGGAATCTTGTAAATGGCGAATCGGCAATGCGATTCTCTCGAATTTCTCCCCGGCGATATTGCGGTAAAATTCGTCACCGGAAAACCAGTTACACACATATAAATCCGGATAGCCATCGCCGTCCACATCGCCAAATGCCGCCCCCTGACTTATCTCCACGCTGGTTAAACCATAATCCGCGGTAACGTCCAGAAAACCGCTACTGCCGTCGTTGAGATAGAGGTGATTTTCATAATGCTCGTCGGTGATGAAGAGATCGAGATGACCGTCCAGGTCGATATCCGCCCAAACGCCGGCATTACCGTCAATCGGAATAAACTGTTCGGCGAGTGGGATGGTCGTCCCGAAATTGAGGTTGTCGGTTTGCTGAAAAAGATAGGTCGTTAATCCCCAGCCGATCACCATAACGTCCTGCCAGCCATTGTTGTCGACATCGACGGCGGAAGCGCCGAGCTCCAGATTGTTTTCCCCGTAGGACATCAAATTCCCGCCCAGCCCGGTCTGGATAGTGAGGTCCATAAAAAAGTTTTCCGATCCCTGGTTAATGAAAAGGCGGTTTAAATCGCGAAAGCGCACGACATAGATATCGGCAAAACCGTCATTATTCAGATCGCGGAAAACGACGCCATAGGCATCATTGAAATCGGGTAAAATCGGCTCTTCCGGTATGGAAAACATTTTCTCTGACCAGCGTTCTGTTTCCGGGGAAATCGCTTCCTGCGCCTGCAGAAAATATCCGCAAAGCGTTACCAGGAAATAGAAGGAAAAAATAGTCTTTTTCAGTGCCATCGAAGTTATTGGATAATTGTTGTAAGAATCGTCCCTGAGCATAGATTCAAAGTAACAACTGCGCCAGTAAATACAAGTGAAAAAAGCAAGACCCGGCCTTTGATGACGAATGATCTAAATGTACTCGTTCCGTTAAAAGTATGGTACCGCGGGCAGTCGATCATTCGTCCCTTCAAAGGCCGGGGCCTTATAGGGTAGGGTGGAGTTAGCAAGAGTATCTATCTTAATTATCAGCTGCCGGTGTGGGAATGCTCCGGCTGCCGGTTGTTCTGAGTATTGTTAATCTGTAAGTTTCAAGGCTTTCTTTACAGCATTGTAATCTTTCACATCTACGCCAGACAGTTTGTTGAAGGCGTATGGTCCGTAGATGATGATAATTTTACCGGCAAATTCCTGGTTGGCGCCAGGTTGCCATTCCTCGTCATCGCTTTCAAAAATGAATACTGCTTCTTCCATTTGGTAAGCGAAGTTAAAACCATAATGGTAGCCACTGGGATAAGACTCGGTGTACGGCAGTGCCTGGAAAAATTCCGGTGACTTTTCATGATAGGCAAGCACGACACCATTGTCTAA
>JAUIFT010000153.1 GCA_030430345.1 Calditrichia bacterium
GCGCCGGATCTTAGCACCAGCGGCGACGGGAAATGGACGGTTGATATTCTCGTCTGGGAAATGGTCCGGGAAGGCCGTTTTGATGTTGAGAAATTGAAAAAAGCGTATGCGGATAACCTCACCCTGGTGCTCGCCGATGTGCAGCAGCTTGTCGAGCAGCTCGATGGCATCGTTGTTGTTTCCTCCGACCATGGGGAAGCATTCGGAGAAGGCGGCATTGTATCCCATCCGTCCCGGGTGTACAAGAAGGTGCTGGTGGAAGTGCCCTGGCTAATTATCGATAAAGGCCCGAAGCAGCAAATAAAACCGGAAGCAGCCAGTGAAACACAAGATGATGCTGCTGGCGCAGATGATAAATTGAATGAGCGGCTCCGGGCATTAGGCTATCTCGATTAATGATTTCCACGGAATCACTCAATGCGTAAGCCGTTGGGCGCTGCCGGTGCGCTGTTGAAGGAAGGGGAAAGCGGCATCAGGCTATTGATATAAGCTTCGATATTGGTGTATCCGTCGCCGTTAATATCGCCATTGGCATCTCCACTGTTATTAGGGTTTAACCCGTTTGCCGTTTCCCAGTCGTCCGGCATACCATCATTGTCGCTGTCCTGCGGATAACTTCCCGCCGCATAAGTTGGCCAGCTGCCGACTGCCGACTGAGAATCGATATGCTGACCGCTGCGGTTCCGGACGTTGGCGACCATTCGAATGTCCACTGCATCCCGCATTGGCATAATCGCACCGGCATAATCGAGCACGAATTCATAGGCTTCCGTCGCCGATTGGGTAACGACAGGCGGTGCAGCAAATGGCGTATTTACCCGGATATCCGATTCCTGTAAATTGGTCTGCCAGTATTCTACCCCCAGCCAATTGTCGTTCGTTACCGCGGAAAAGCTCTCGACAAAGTTATCTTGCAAATAATACTGCGGTTCTCCCTGGTATTGGATAAAAAGTAGTTTATCCATTTTATTACTTTCGGTATCAGGGCCATATTTGAAGTAATTCCCGACAAAATTTACCCTAATCCGCGGCATGTCATCACTCTCCCCGGATAGTGCCGGACGGGTGCCATGATTATACACGATATTATTGCGAAAATCGAAGCGGGCAGTATTCCCGGCATCGCTGGTAAACTTCGGATTGCGGCTGCGATGGTGCGCGAGAAGATTGTGGTGAAAAGAGATGCCGGCATTATTTATCCGGCTTTTCAGGATGGCGCCATAGCCATGTGGCCCGCCATCCGGGTGACCGGCATTATCGAGGCTTTCCGTAATCATAGACCACTGAACGGTAATATTTTCGCTGTAATCCCACACCTGAAACGTTTCGTCGATGGACCAACTCATCGAGCAATGATCAATGATCACATTGCGAACGGTATTTGCCACGGAAATGCCGTTGGTTCCCAGCGCATCTGCCCGGGCGCCATTTTCATCAGACAGATCGCCATGGCGAAAACGCACTCCGCGAATAATGATGTCGTGCGCCGGTCCGTAGATCAGCACAGAATAACCGGCGATACAAATCCCTCCGCCCGGCGCCGTTTGTCCGGCGATGGTTAAGTATGGATTGACGATATTCAGCCGGCTTTCTAATTGAATAATACCGCCAACTTTAAAAATAATGACGCGCGGGCCACTGGCTGCGACTGCCGCCCGCAGGCTGCCCGGTCCGCTATCATTCAGGTTCGTTACAAAAAGAACGGCGCCGCCGCGTCCGCCAATCGTATTTGCGCCATATCCTTCCGCACCGGGAAAGGCAGGTATCTCTTCTGCCGATAATGATAAACCAAAGAGCACTAAAAAAATTAGAATTCGCATTTTCAATTCCCATTCCCACTCATGCCAACATTGCTTGAAAAATCAATGTATAATTATTGCGCATAAAAATCATTAAATTTGAATATGAATCAATTTATCATCTGGTGGACATAGGCCGTGCAAGGCCTTCTATCCAGCTAGCCGGTTTAAGAAGCAAAATGCTTACCGGAAACCGCCATTACCATACAAAGCAGGTAATTTTAAAGCAATGTATAACCAAAAACCGATCATTTTAAATTGTTTTTCCCGGGGTGGGTCAACCTTACTGGTCAGCATGCTGCTCTCCCATCCATTTGTTTGCAATTCCGCCGGCGAGACCAAAAAAGTATTTAAAGCAAAAACCAACTGGGAGCCCCGCCATCGCAAAATCAAAAAAAGATATTTATATGACATTCCCATTCGCCTGCTCGCCGGGCAGGATATTTTCCATACTGGCTGGATGTCTCCCCGCAAACCGGTCGCGCCTTACCTGCAGCACTACATCGACAAGATACTTTACAACGGCCGTTTTCATGCAATGATTCCCAAGCACAATTTATGGCAATACGAAGGGGTAGAATATACCCGGGAAGCACTCGCGAAATGCCGGATGATCACCAAAGCGCTTGATGGCCTGATTTTTACCGTCGATATGTTCCGGGAAATGTATCCCGATGCAACGTTTATTGCCTTAATCCGCAACGGATTGGCCATCGCAGAAGGACGCCAGCGCCGGGGCCATTCCATTGAAAAAGTGGCCAGGGAATATAATATCATCGTGAACCAAATGCTTTCCTATACGGCAGAAATGCCGAATTATCATATCCTGCGCTATGAGGAGATGGTAAAAGATCCCCCGGCATTCCTGAGAAAACTCTATCGCATCTGCGACCTGGACCTTTCCCAGGTGCCTAAAATCCGCGTTGAATCCCGCCCGGTAATGAACAAGGATGGCGCCCATCAGCGCATTGCCGGGAAGTATGACACCCAACTGTTCTGGTATGATGCGAGCGAACTTTCCCAATTGGTCAAACCGGATATTAACCAGAATCAAATCAAGAACCTCTCCCTGGCAGAGCGGGAAAAATTCCTGGCAATTGCCGGGGAAACCATGGAAAAACTTGGCTATTCAGCGAAAGCTGATTTGTAAGAGATGAAAATACTCATTGCACATCCGGATTTGCGCTTGCTTGGCGGCATCGAATCCTACTACAAAAAGCTCGACGGTAAATTCAGCCTGCCGGTGGGACATTTCGTGCTGGGAAAACGCCCCGGGGAAAGCGGATCGATTTCTCAATTCACGCGCATGTGCCGGGATTATTTGCAATTCTTCCGGCGAATCAGGAAAGGCAAATATGATGTGGTGATTATAAATCCCTCCCTGGAATATAAAGCATTTACCCGGGAAGGGATATTTCTCCGCCTGGCCCGATTACGGGGACGAAAAACGGTGGTTTTTTTCCGTGGCTGGCAGAAATCATTTCAGGCGGTCATCGAAAACGAAAAGCGCTGGTTATTCGATCACCTTTACGGTAACGCCGATGCCTTTATTGTTTTATCCCAGGAGTTTGAATCTGTGCTGCGCAGTTGGGGATGCCGTCAGCCGATCTTCCGGGAAGTGACCATTGCCAATGATGCAGCAGTAAACAATTTTGATTTTGAATCTGCCCTGCGGGAACGCCTGGCTGCGCCGGAATGGCGAATAATTTTTCCGGCAAGAATGCTGGAAGCAAAAGGGGTTTATACCATGCTGGACATCCAGGGCATCCTCCGTAAAAAATATCCGAATATTACTCTCGATATGCTTGGCGATGGTCCGGAGTTGCCCGCTCTCAAAACATATGTGGAACAACGGCATATCGACGGCGTAACTTTTACCGGATTTGTGGACGGGAAAGAAAAAGACGCATATTTTCGCCGGGCGCACCTGTTTTGTTTTCCCAGCCGCCATGGCGAAGGCTTCCCCAATGCAATGGTCGAATCTATGGCCTACGGTTTACCAGTGGTTACCAGCAGGGTGGGCGGCATCGGCGATTTTTTTCGCAATAAAACGCATGGATTCGCCTCCCGGGAAATAACCCCAATTCATTTTGCCGCATTAGTAGAAAAAATTTTCCTCGATAAAAATATGTATGCGACAATTGCCCGCAATAATCATCAATACGCTTTGGATAATTTTCTGGCCAGTCAGGCAGCCGCCCGGCTGGAAAATATTTGTAAATCACTATTAGAGGATTAAAAAATCACATTTAAAAAGACCCTTCGCCAGGAGTTGCTCAGCCTGCGTTATGAAGTATGGCGGCGGCGCAATCCGGAGGCCCGCTTATCCGATCCGCTGTTTCTGATCGGCTGTCCGCGCAGCGGCACCACGATCGCGGTGGAACTATTTGGCAGCCATCCGGATGTTGCGAACTGGTCGGAAGCAGGGCGCATCTGGGATCCGGTTGATTTTTGGAATCCGGAAGCCGATCATTGCTGGGGAACTGAGCGCGTCAACCCGGCAGAGGAAAGCCGCCTGCACGGGCGCTTCGAGCATTTTCGCCAAATGCGCAATAAAGAAAGATTTATCAACAAACATCCCCGTTGCACGGTTCGCATTGATTTCATTCAGCGGATATTTCCCGATGCTCGCTTTATTCATCTCATCCGGGATGGCCGGGCTGTGGTTAACTCCATCCTTACCAAAACCAAGAATGAACCGGAACGGCATTCGATTCCATTTGGCCATTTTTGCAAACCCCCGAACTGGCGTGATCTGTTAAGAGAAGACCCGGCTGAACAGGCTGCCTTGCAGTGGAAAGAAATCCTCAATTATGTTTTGGCTAAAAAAGAAATGCTTGGCGATCGCTACTTCGAATTGCGTTACGAAGACCTCTGCAAAGATCCCCGCTTCTGGTTCGAAAAGATGTATACCTTCAGCGGATTACCGGCGACGGAGGCAGCTTTGGCAAACATCCCGGCTGCTTTGCAGGATATGGGCTATAAGTGGCGGCAGCAATTGACTTCCGCCCAAATAGAAACGGTTAATAGTGTTCAGGCGGAATTGCTTGAAAAACTTGGGTATAGCGTATAATTCTTCTACGGTCAATCGTGCTGGCTCGGTTCTTCCCTAACCGGAGATTGGCTTATTTCCCAGACGGTTCCGGCGGTATTTTTATAGACTTCGGAATTATTATATTTCATAATATGCGGAAAAAAAAGGGAAGGCATTAACCAGTCTTTCCGGTAAAACCAGCGATTATCGTAATAAATCCCCCACTTTCCGGCATTTACCCGCATAATATTGCCACGGATGATATGGCTCTGCGGTTTATCCCAGTTCAGCAATGCCGCCTCTGCTTCCAACGCCAGAAACTCACAAATTTTGCCAACCATCTTTTTCGGATACAAACACAACTCTTCATATCCAATCTGTAATACCGGCACGTCAAGACTGCTAAGATAGTGTTGGATTTTCCGGTTCTGCCGATACCATATCAGGAAATAATAGGAAGCAAACTGCTGAAGTAAAGATTTCGGGAATTTGCCGGATTTTTGCCGGTTGCCCGCCTTCTCTTTTCTTCGCTTCATTCTATCCAGATAGGAAACCGTAAACGGCCGGACATCGCGGATTAAATGCAGCACTTTTACATCCATATCAGGCAACTTGCTGATCTTCTTTAGTGAACCAAGCCCCTTGGATGAATCTACGACAATACAATCTTTACCGAATATTCTCTGAGCAGTGTTGATCACGGCCTGATATTGGATCTGAAAAGATGGGTTTTCAACCTTTCCCAACGCTTTATCTACATTGCTCCAAAAGCTGCAGTTGTCCAGGGAATTTCCACAAGCGCAGGGAACGGCCCGTTCGCGAATGCTTTCCAATCCTAAATTCAACACTGTGGCAATTTCTCCCAGCCCAATTATCTTTGAGTGCTGGCCAAGCGTTAAATCTAACATCGTTGATCCCGAGTGCCCGAGACCAACAATATACACGATCTTTTTACCCATAAAGAACATCCTTGCCTATAGCAATTTTTTGCCGCTTTAGTGGTAAATTATATGCATCCGCAGAGCGATCGATTGTGATAATTCATTCAATTTAGTGGAAAGCGCATTTAACCCCCTTAATACGTTAGGGTATGCATTAGTAGGGTAAGGGAATCAGTCCGTTAATATATTCTTCCAGATTGGTATAGCCATCACCGTCATCGTCCAGGTTGCCATCAAGTGGATTTTGGGCATTCAGGCCGCGTAAATCCTCCCACTCGTCCGGCATTCCATCGTTGTCGCTATCCATGGGTGGCTTTGCGCTGCGTAAAATCGGCCAGCCGCCCACTTCATACTGGGAGTCGATAATCTTCCCGGTGTTATTGCGAACATCGCTAACGATCCGGTGATCAACCGCATCACGAATCGGGTAGCTGCATCCGGCTTGCGCCAGCACCAATTCGTATGCTTCCAGGGGAGATTGCTGGGTGACGGGCGGGCAGGGAATCGGGGCATCCAGTTGTATAGAACGTTGATTATTCTCAGTGCGCCAATAATGAACCGCCGCCCAGTTATTACGTGAGTGTTCACTGCTGCCAAAAATATAATTCTCGCTCAGGTAATATCCCGCATCATTCTTGTACTGCAGCAGCAACAGGCTGCTTCTGTGGGATCGGGTGGTAGACGGTCCGGATTTATAATAATTGCCGCAAAAGTTTACCCGAATTTTGGTCGGCACCGTCCGCTTGCCAGACATTCCCGGTCGATTCATATAATTATAAACGACATTATTGCGAAAATCATATACGGAAGTCGCGGTGGTATCCCACTGGTTACCGGCAAACTTTGGATTGCGGCTGCGATGATGGGCGATAAGATTATGATGCATGGAGATGCCCCCACCGTCAAATC
>JAUIFT010000154.1 GCA_030430345.1 Calditrichia bacterium
TATCGAATTGGGGAAATGAAAAAACGGTTATTGGAAAACAATCACTTCCGTGCATTTGAATCGGGCGGGCTTACCCAGATAGGTTGCTGGTTGGTAGCGATAATCGCGAATCGTTTCCATCGCCAGCTGATTCAATACTTCATATTCGGAGCGCTCAGCCAGTTTAATGTATTCGACAGTGCCGTCAATACCAATAATGCACTTGGCCCGAATGCTTTCTATTTCAGCGAGACTTAAGCTGTCCGGCGTGGAAGGCAAGGTGCGATAAACATATTCCCGTTTGCCGCCACCATCGATCAATGCTTCAATTACCAACTGGGCTTCAGCTGCGATGGTGCGCGTTTTTTCTTGCTGTGCCTGCTGAGCATTCCCGATTATTTCAGTGCTGTCAACCGGAGGTGTTTCACTTTCCTCCCGGGCTGCAAGTGTTGTTTGCCTGGGCGCTTTCTTCTTTTCGTTTTCTGCGGAACTCACTGTTATTATCTGCGCTTTCTCCATTTGCTTATTGCCACTGCCACTATCAGCAGCCGACTTTCCGGATAAAATACCCTGGATCTGTGCTAACTGATTCAGCGCAAAAACATTATTAGGGCGAATTTTCAGGATATTCTGATAGGCCTTGATCGCTGCCGGATAATTCCGTTGGTCCGCAGCAAGCATGGCTGACGCTAAAAATTTATCGGCAATTTGATCCAGCATGGCCACCGCAGAACGATTCTCGGGGTCCAGAACCAGTAATTGCTGAAGAAAGAAGAAAGCATCAGTTTCATCTTCACCGACATATTCCTGCCGGTGAAAAGCTGCCGTTGCCTGCGCAAACAAGGCATTTACCTGACTTTCCCGGGTCATAATTTTCTTCTTGACCAGGTCGATTTTCTGATTTATCGATTGAATAGAGGGATCGTTGGGATACTGTTGTTTATAAGCGGTAAATAATGCCAGCGATTCGAGATATTCACCGGAGATATAGAGCGTTTCCGCGCGTGAATACAAATCCGATCGTGTATCTTTATCTCCCAGTATCAGTGCATGCAACTGCTGCCAGTTTAAAGCAACGCTGCCAACAATTAAAAGTGTAATGATCAATAGATAGAAAAATGACCCTTTGCCGGATTTTTGATTGACTGGTTCTGATTCCGGGAGATTATCTTCCCTGTCGAATGGCGTGTCCGGGAAAGGCGCCTGGGTGAAAGGTTGTGCCGAAGCCCTGCCGTGCGAAGGAGTGGGCTCGGCTTTTGCTGTTTCAGCGGAGTGCGTCTGCGCATTTGAGGCGTTTGCTGAAACCGCCGGTGCCGTATGATTTACCGTCGGCGCGGATAACTGCGGATTCTTTCCACCCGGCAGAACACGTCCACCATTGAGAGGCGGTGTAATAGCTGATCGCTCCGTGGACATCTGATTCTCATACATCGGATGGGAAGAAAGATCCGACACTAGAATGCCCGGGGTCTGATGTAATGCGCATACCGGTGTTTGTATGATGTCTGCACACAATTCACAATAATATGCGGAAAAATCCGGGTAGTCGTTGGCCTGATAGTTTCCCGAATTGCTAAATTTTGAAACATCCAGTGCTTGCCCGCAAGTGGGGCACTCCTGTCTTTTATTGCTGACATAGGTTGAACAATGGTCACAAAACATTGCCGCTCTCCTGAGTATCTAATTTCTGAAACATGTTTTTATCCAGCCCAATTAGAACAAAAACTGTACCGAAAAATAAATACTTGATGTGGTGAGAGATAATTCAGAAGTGCGTATCTATAGTGAGAAAAAATAACGGATTCTGTATGTTTTTAATTGAAGGTTTAATCGGGTAGTGCAGGCTAAAAGCGGGTTGTGCAAAATTGACACAAAAAGCACGATTCGGATTGTAAAAAAGTTAACGCCAGATGTCCAATACCTGGGAAAGGGCCAGCAATACCAGGGAATGCCGCATTTCTCCATTTTCGATGGCGGTGCGTAATTCTTTTATTGAGCAGGTTTGCACTACCAGATCTTCTCCTACATCAAGCGAAAGTTCGTCCGTCAGCTGAACATCCTCCGCCAACCATTGATGGCAGTAGTTGTTGCGAATTGCCGGGTTGGGTTCCACATAACCGAGGTAAGTCCATTTGTCACTCGTATAACCGGTCTCTTCCCGTAATTCCCGAATTGCGGCTGCCCGATGGGTCTCGCCGGGATCAACCAGGCCGCCGGGAATCTCCAGGGTCATTTTTCCGGTACCGAAACGGAATTGCTTAACGGTGACAATCTCTTTCTCCGGCGTTAACGCCACGACATTGACCCAATCAGCGGATTCCAGGATAACGCAGTCTAACTGCTGGCCGTTGCGGGGATTCTCCCGTTGATCATAACGGACTTTACAGATGCGCAAATCCGGCCCGGACCAGGAATCCAGCAATGGCCAGGGTTTTGGGGAAAAATCGTCACTCATCGTTTACTTCTCCCAGGTGCTGTAAGGATTGCGGATTAGATTGGCGTTCAGGTAACGGGGATCTTCAGTTACTTCATCCCCAACCCAATCCGGAAGTTCAACGGTCTGGGACTCGTGGGATAGTTCGACTTCGGCCACAAAAAGGCCGGCATTTTTACCCAAAAACTCGTCCAGTTCCCAGATCATTCCTTCGAAGGGGATTTTATACCGGTATTTTTCAATAATAGGGCGGTCGCAGAGTTTGTCGAGCAGTTCATTGGCGTCATCCAATGGAATTTCGTATTCATACTCCAGGCGAACGAGCAGCTTTTCCTGCCGGCCCTTAATTGTCAAAAATCCTTTGTCACCGATGACCCGGACGCGTACAGCACGGTTTTCATCCGTTGAAATATAGCCCTGGCGGTATAGTGTGCCCTCAGCCAATCCTCGCCATTGCTCATTTTTCAAGAGAAATTTACGTTCAATTTCTTTGCCCATAATTAGTCCTGTTGATAAAAGATGAGAGTTTGGATGATACGGATTTCAGGTCGGGAGATAGAACGAATCAAAACCGTAAATATTTCCCAACGGAAAAATAGCTGCCGATTAAGCCGAGAAAGACGCCGGTAATAATCAGAAAGATATAATAGAACCAGGGAACAGTGAAAGTGGTTGCGAATAGCGCTGCCAGTAAACCGCTGATTAGCGATAGACCCAGGCAAGCGATTAAACTGCCAATTAACCCTTGCAGCACGCCTTCAAAAATAAATGGCGCTTTGATAAACGACTGTGTCGCTCCAACCAGGCGCATAATTTCGATGACAGATTTCCGGGAATGGATAGTCAGGCGGATGGTATTAAAAATAAGTATCGCTGAAATGAAAAAGATTGTTGCTCCGAAGGCAATTGCCGTCATTGTTCCGGCAAAGAAGTATTCATTAACCAGGCGTACCAGCTGCTCCTGATAAACAATTTCATCTACAGTAGGAATTGCTTCGATTTTCTGCTTGACCTGCTGAATTTTCTCCACATCGGCATAATCACTTTTCAGGGTGACCCGAAAAGATGGCTGGAGGGGATTTTCACCGTCCAACACGGCAATCATATCCTCCCCAAAGCTGGATTTAAAGGATTGCAGTGCTTCTGTCGGAGAAATGTAGCGAACGGTCTCGACCGCACCCATATCACTGATTTGGGTTTGCAGATCGGTAATTTGGCTGGCGGTAGCGGTTGGGTCAACATATACTTCCAGGTTGATGCGGCTAAACGTTTTTTTAAACCCATCGGATAAATGATAAACGACAAGGCCAAAAAGACCTATTAAAGTGAGGGAAAGGCTGATCGTCAAAATCGTGATCAGTGTCGCCAGGCGCGCCCGCCGAAATCCTAAAAACCCTTCTTTTATCAGAAATAATAGCTTCATTCTTGTCAACCCGAAAAGGTGAATTAATCAAGATCTTCCGGGGGAATTTCCCGGGATAAACGGCCATTCTCCAAAACCAGGGTGCGATGCGGATACTGGCGGATAAGGTCGTAGTTATGTGTTGCCATCAGGATCGCTGTGCCGCTGCGATTAATACTTTCCAATAGAGCCAGGATGTCTTTCGCGACCTGTGGGTCAAGATTCCCGGTCGGCTCGTCCGCCAAAAGAATAAAGGGTTTGTTGATCAGTGCCCGGGCAATCGCTACCCGCTGTTTTTCGCCCCCGGAGAGGCGCTGCGGCATTTGATAGCGTTTGTGATGCAAACCCACCCGGGTTAACACTGATAAAGTGCGGGCTTTAATCGTTTTTTGCGGTGCGCCGATAACTTGCATGGCAAAGGCAACATTCTCGAAAACATTTCTGTCCGGCAGAAGCTTGAAATCCTGAAAGATAACCCCAACTTTTCGTCGCAGAAACGGCACATGCCGCTGGCGGATGGTTGAGGAGCTGTAACTATCGATAATCACATTACCCCGGTCCGGAAAAACATCCATATAGATCAGGCGTAACAAGGTGGTTTTTCCGGTGCCGGTTTTCCCTATCAGATAGACGAACTCTCCCTTGTTGATTTGCAGGCTGACCTGATCCAGCACACCTCTATGGCCGAGTTTTACGGATACGTTAAATAGTTCAATCATGCCGGCGGGTCGTCTTTTTTTAGGATAAAGTGAATGCGGCCACTTTTCGGGGTTGCCGGGTCGTCAGAAAAATCCTCAAATGCCTCTACCTGGAATGCCGTATTTTCGCGAATCATATTTAAAATTTCATCATAAGAGTAGATGCGTTGCTGGTGCTCCTCCTCGATAATATGATCGCCTTTATAAATCCGCACCCAATTGTACTGCTCGCCGGCATCGTAGTAGCTTTCCCGGGAATAGGCAAGCGCCTTTGAGATGACTTCGCTGTCGGAATAGTTCTGAAAAAACTGCCGGCAGTGTGTTTCGCTAACGACGTCAAAAATGAAAATCCCCGGAGTGGTTAAAACATCGTAAGTCCTCTGCAGAGAGCGAATGAACTCCTCCTGAGTCATGATGTAATTCATGCTGTCATACAAGCAGGTTAGCACCGCATAAAATTGGCTTTCCACATTTTTTAAGCGGGGAAAGCCATCGAGAAAAATGCGATTGTTGCCAAGGCGTTTTTGGGCAATTGTCAGCATTCCTTCCGAAGGCTCACAGCCGTCACCATGCCAGCGCAGGCGATTCATTTCCTCTAGAAAACGCCCGGTGCCGCAGCCAATATCCAGCAACGGATCAACCTTCTCAAAACCGCGCAGCTGCAGCAATCCGGAAATGTATTTGGCCCATTTCGGATAGTTCACATGCATCATCATACGGTCGTAAATATCGGCCATATGCGTGTATGGAGGCGCTGGTTGGGGTGTGTCATCTTTCGAGAGGAGATGCTTCATTTAGTTGTTACTTTCGTTGATTGAATGCCGTTAAAACAGTGCGGACGACGGCAGCACAATAAAGTTCCCAGCCCGGGGGGATTCCCCGGACTGGATTGGATATCGGAATTAGAAATTATCGATGATTGCCTTGCCGAATTCAGAAGTCTTCAATGGTTTCACGTTGCCATCCATTTGTCTGGCCAGATCATAGGTGACCCGCTTCTGCAGAATTGCTTTTTCCAAAGCGGTTTCGATAATCTCACCAACTTCAGCCCAACCCATGTACTGAAACATCAGCACGCCGGAAAGAATGACAGAAGAAGGATTTACTTTGTCCTGGCCGGCATATTTCGGCGCGGTGCCATGAGTTGCTTCAAAAACACCAAGTTCATCACCGACGTTTGCACCCGGTGCAAGACCAAGACCGCCAACTTGCGCGGCACAGGCATCGCTAATGTAGTCACCATTAAGGTTCGGAGTCGCAATGATATCATACTCATCGGTTCTGGTCAAAATTTGCTGAAGCATATTATCCGCGATGCGGTCTTTAATTACCCGCTTACCGGACGGAACCTTACCATCGAAATTGCTCCAGAGGTCATCTTCGCTAATCAGTTCATCAGCGTATTCTTCACGGGCCAGTTCGTAGCCCCAATCTTTAAAGGCGCCTTCGGTGAATTTCATAATGTTACCCTTGTGCATCAGGGTAATATTATCGCGGCCCTGGGCAATGAGATAGTCAATCGCTTTACGAACCAAGCGTTTGGTGCCGGTAATACTAATCGGCTTGATACCAATACCGGAATCAGGAAGAATATCTACGCCGAGCTCTTTCTTCAGAAAGGCAATCAATTTCGCCTGCTCGTCGGTGCCCTGGCGGAATTCGACGCCGGAGTAGACGTCTTCAGTGTTTTCACGGAAAATCACTACGTCCAGCTTGCCGGGGTCTTTCATGGGGCTGGGTACGCCATCAAAGTAGCGGACGGGGCGCACGCAAGCGTAAAGGTCTAGCACTTTGCGCAGGGTCACGTTTAGGCTGCGGATACCTCCGCCAACGGGGGTGGTTAGGGGCCCTTTAATGGCTACTTTGTATTCTTTAATGGCATCTAGGCTTTCTTGGGGTAACCATTCGCCAGTTTTATCAAAGGCTTTTTCGCCGGCTAAAATTTCTTTCCACTCAATTTGGCGCTTGCCACCGTAAGCGGCTTTAACGGCGCTATCAACAACATTTTGGGCCGCAGGCCAAATATCTACACCAATACCATCACCTTCAATAAAAGGGATAATCGGCATATCGGGCACGTTTAGGGATTTATCATCATTAAGGGTAATTTTTTCAGCTGGCATGGGGGTAAGGCTCCTATAGCGTTA
>JAUIFT010000155.1 GCA_030430345.1 Calditrichia bacterium
CGCACGGTTCAGCATGGCGCTTCCGGTGCATCTGTAGAAGGAGAATATGGTGTTTGCAAAAGATGGTTATGGTATCATCATCGGAACATTTGTTGCGTTTCTGGTGAGCCTGATCCTGTGGTTTGTTTTTCCGCATCCTGTATCGTTGGTGGCAACGGTGGTTCTTGGCGTTTTATCTATTTTTAACCTGTTCTTTTTTCGGGACCCTGACCGGGAAATTCCGAAAAACCCGCTGGCAGTGTTATCGCCGGCAGATGGCAAGGTGATGGAAATTAAACGCGTCAAGGATATGGAATACTTTAATCGGGAAGTCCGGCGGATAAGCATTTTTCTTTCGGTCTTCAATGTTCACGTCAACCGGACGCCGATGGCCGGTACCGTCAATTATGTGGTGCATCGGACCGGGAAATTTTTAGCGGCATTTAAGGAAGACGCTTCCGTAGAAAATGAGCAAACGGCGATCGGGATGGTGAATCAATACGGGCATCAGGTAATGTTTAAACAGATTGCCGGATTGATTGCCCGTCGGATTGTGTGCAACATTCGCGAAGGCGACTGGTGTAAGGCCGGCGAACGGATGGGATTGATTCGTTACGGTAGCCGGGCGGACGTCTTCGTACCGCTGGATGCGAAAATTAATGTGAAATCCGGGCAGATGGTCCGCGGCGGCGTCAGTATTCTGGCGACATTTCCCAACGAGGGAGACCAGCAATCTGAAGAGCAGCGCGTGGTAGAATTGCCGAAGACTGAGCTGTCTTCCTGATCGAATGTTGCCCTTTGACATTGGAAATTGAAAGTTGGGCATTGGACATTATATAAGTGGGTATCAGTCATCGAAAAAATAAAGAACATGCTGGAAGATCGAATGCGTGCGCGGGCCTCATTGGTACCGGGTTTCTTTACCATGGCCAATATGTTTTGCGGATATTATTCGATATTACTTGCCGCCCAGGGCCGCTTTACTACCGCAGCCTGGTTAATTATCGCTGCCGGGGTGCTGGATGTGCTGGACGGCAAGCTGGCCCGGATGGTTGATGGCGCCTCGGAATTTGGGGTGCAGTACGATTCTCTTGCGGACGTTATTTCTTTCGGCCTTGCGCCCTCGGCCTTATCCTATTACGTGCTTTTCCAGGAATGGGGCACTACCGGACTAATGCTCAGTTTTGTGCCATTGGTATTTGGGGCTATCCGCCTCGCCCGTTTTAATGCTCGCCTGGAAGGTTTTGATAAAGATGCTTTCGAAGGAGTGCCGAGCCCGGCCGCGGCGATTACCATCTGTACATTTGTGCTGTTCAACTATGATGTGTGGGGAGAACTTCGCTGGGAAAAGATCTTTATGACCATCGTTCTCCTTGTCTCAATTCTGATGATTACCAATATCCGTTACGAGATCATGCCAAATTTCTCGCTGCAGAGCAGCCGGATTAACCGCCTGAAAATTCTTGCAGTGATTATTGGCATTATCATTATCCTCATCTATCCGCAGCGGACATTCTTTCCGCTAATAATGATCTACATTCTTTCCGGGCCGATCAGAATTATCTGGCTCTTGATTTTTTCCCAGCAGGAAAAAGCCAGTGTCTCGAAAACAAAGGAACGAAAATGAAAGTTGCTGTAAAAATCAGATTAAAAAAGAGCATTCTTGATCCACAGGGAAAAGCCGTGCAGCACGCATTGCAAAACCTCGGTTTCGATGGTATTAACGATGTGCGAGTCGGTAAGTTGATCGAATTGGAAGTACCGGATGATGGCACCCCGGAAACCATCCATAATATGGTGGAAGAAGCAAGCCGCAAACTGTTGGCGAATACAGTCATCGAAGATTTCGAAATTGAATACCCGGGAGAAAAAGCGTGAAGTCAGCCGTTGTAGTATTTCCAGGGTCCAACTGCGATCATGATATGCACCATGCGCTAAATATGCTCGGGCATGATGCCGAATATGTTTGGCATAAAACCGCTGATCTTTCCCAGTATGATCTGGTTGCATTGCCCGGGGGATTTTCCTATGGCGACTATCTGCGCGCCGGGGCCATCGCCCGCTTTTCCACGATAATGAAAGCGGTTGTGGATTTTGCGAAAAGCGGGAAGACTGTTCTTGGGGTTTGTAATGGATTTCAGATTCTGGTGGAAGCCGGTCTGCTACCGGGCGCCCTGATGCGTAATGCCAATCTGCGCTTTGTCTGCAAGCAAGTTTATTTGAAGACGGAAAACAGTGATACGCGCTTTAGCCGGGCAATTCCCGATCAGGCCTTGCAAATACCTATCGCTCATGGCGAAGGCCGCTACTTCATTGATTCGGCGGGATATGAATCTCTGCAGGAAAATAAGCAAATCGTTTTTCGATATGCGACGCCGGAAAATAATGTCACCGAAGCTGCCAATCCCAATGGGTCTCTGGATAATATTGCCGGTATCGTTAGTCGGGGAGGGAATGTACTCGGTATGATGCCCCATCCGGAACGTGCTGTAGAAAGCCTGCTCGGTTCCGATGACGGGCGCTGGATCTTTGAATCTTTAACTGCTTAGTTTGGAGGGAATTAACTGATGAAGAAGAAAAATCTTGGCTACTATCTGCTCATACTGATCCTGGGAACGGTCGTCGGATATTTCCTGAGCAGTATGGTAAATTTTCTGCCACCCGGAGCATTTAAAGAAGCACTGCTGCGGCCCTTAAGTTTTGCAGTCGGGCCGGCAAAGCTGGATTTACGAGTCATTAATTTTACCCTGGGCTTTGGTGTTAATTTAAATATCGTTAGTGTTATTGGGATTTTTCTCGTTGCCTGGCTCTTTAAATTAATGGAGTAATTTTTTTTCGAATATTGTTTTATAACTATTTATGGCCTTTATTAAGACAGAAAACCGGATGTTTTCGAATTAATTTTCAAGCAATATGAGTTGCCAGACTATTTAACAACCAGGAGATTTTATTATGCCATTTGGAATGGGTGCCGGCGAATTAATCGTTATCTTTTTTGTTATTTTGATGTTGTTTGGCGCCAAGCGGCTGCCAGAGCTTGCACGTTCCCTGGGACGTTCCATCAAGGAATTTAAGCATGCGACATCGGGGCTCAGGGAAGAATTTGATATGAGCCAGATTGACGAAAAACCTCGTAGCAATACACAAACGTCGGAAGCAAAAGAACAAGCGCAGCAAAAAGATTAATAGAACGCAAAAAACTGTAGCATACAATCCGCCTGGCGCTGCCGGTATTCTTTCGAAAATGGCGCTTAAGACCGCCAATCAATATAAATACCGTCAGCCTCCTTACAGCACACAAACCTCATACTCTACCCATAATGAACAGGAGCGGGTCTTTGGAGAATGCATTACAAAGGCATCGGCAATACATCGCTGGTGATTTTACTTTAGTTGATGCCGTTGAAGATTATTTAAAGCGAATCGAAGCGAATAAATCTCTGAATGCATTTATTCAGGTATACGGCGATGAAGCCCGCCAGCAGGCGGCGGCGATTGATACAAAGCGTGCCGGCGGCGGCAAACTGGGAAGCCTGGCGGGGTTGTTCATCGCCCTGAAAGATAATATGTGCATGAAGGGCCAGCGCACCACTTGTGGCTCCCGAATGCTCGATCAGTTTGTTTCCCCCTATGATGCCACCGTCGTACGTAAAATCGTTGCTGAAGATGGCATTATCATTGGCAAAACCAACCTCGACGAGTTCGCCATGGGCTCATCCACGGAAAATTCCTATTATGGCCATTCCCGAAACCCGATCGATCCGGAACGGGTGGCCGGTGGTTCCAGCGGTGGTTCTGCGATTGCCGTTGCTGCCGGTATGGCCGATTTATCCCTGGGAAGCGACACTGGCGGCTCCATTCGTCAACCGGCGGCTTTTTGCGGAATCGTCGGCATGAAGCCGACCTACGGGCGGGTTTCCCGCTACGGGTTGGTGGCGTTTGCCTCGTCGCTGGATCAAATCGGACCATTCGCGAAAAATGTCAGTGATGCGGCGCTGATGCTCAATGTCATTTCCGGTCTGGATCCGAATGATTCTACTTCCATGGATGAAGCAGTACCGGATTATACCGCGGCTGTTGGCGGCGATGTAAAAGGATTAAGGATCGGATTACCCACCCAGTTCTTTCAGAAAGGGTTGGATAGTGAAATCGCTGATAACATTCAGGCCGTCAGCAAGCAACTGGAAGATGCCGGCATAACCATCAAACCAGTAGACCTTTCCCTGAATGATTATGCCATTGCTGCCTATTACATTATCGCTACGGCGGAAGCTTCTTCCAACCTGGCCCGCTACGATGGCGTTCGCTATGGGCATCGAGCAGAGGCGGTCGGCGATTTAAACGAAATGTATACCCGTTCCCGCTCGGAGGGATTTGGGGCGGAAGTGAAACGACGAGTGATGCTCGGCGCACACGTGTTGTCTTCCGGCTATTATGACGCCTATTATAAAAAAGGCCAGCAGGTTCGCCGCTTGATAAAAAATCAGTTTGATGCTGCTTTTAAGGATGTCGATCTGCTGCTAACGCCAACAACACCGAGTCCGGCGTTCAAGATTGGCGAGAAGGTCGACGATCCGTTACAAATGTACCTTTCGGATATTTACACTGTCACCGTTAACCTGGCGGGTATCTGTGCCCTCAGCATGCCTTCCGGCAAAACCTCGGCAGGTTTACCGATTGGCTTGCAATTGATCGCCGGTGCTTTCCAGGAAGAAAAACTGTTCCGGATGGCCGGGTATGTCGAGAATTTGCTTGCGGAATAAACCGGGCAACCTGAACAACAAAAATTGGAATATCCAATGTCCAATGCTCAATTTTCAATTTCGAAGTAACCTATTGCCCTGATAATGGTAGACCTTTGCTCTCTTCTTTCGAAATTGGACATTTTAGATTGAATATTGGACATTAACAGAATTGGCGCATTAACTATCTTAAAAAACAGAGTATAGCATGGATTTTGAAGTAGTTATCGGATTGGAAGTGCACACCCAGTTGTTAACCGACGCGAAAATCTTTTCCGGGTCCAGCACCGCTTTCGGCGGAGAACCGAATTCGCAAACCGATCCGGTGGTTCTCGGGATGCCCGGCGTGCTGCCGGTGCTGAATAAGAAGGTGGTGGACTTTGCCATCCGCCTCGGACTGGCAACCAATTGCACCATCGTTCCGTACAATCGCTTTGCCCGTAAACATTACTTCTATCCGGACCTGCCGAAAGGCTACCAGATTTCCCAATACGAATTGCCGATTTGCGAACATGGGCACCTGGATATTACCCTGGAAGATCAGCCGACGAAGAGAATTGGCATCACGCGTATCCATATGGAAGAAGATGCCGGCAAATCGATTCATGATGCCGGTGTGGATACATTAGTCGATCTTAATCGCAGCGGCGTTCCGTTGCTGGAGATCGTCAGCGAGCCGGATATGCGCTCTGCCGCGGAAGCGCATGCCTACCTGGCCGGACTGAAGCAGATCGTTACCTACCTGGAAATTTGCGACGGTAATATGGAAGAGGGTAGTCTGCGCTGCGATGCCAATGTTTCCATCCGTCCGCGTGGCAGTAGCGAATTTGGCACCAAGACCGAACTGAAGAACATGAATTCCTTCCGCAATGTGGAACGCGCCATTAATTATGAGATTGAGCGCCAGATCGATATCGTTACCAGCGGTGGCGCCATCGTTCAGGAAACGCTGCTCTGGGATGCCAATGTCGGCACTGTCCGTTCCATGCGTAGTAAGGAAGAAGCGCATGACTATCGATATTTCCCCGAGCCGGATCTGCTGCCGCTGCAAATTTCCAGGGAATGGATTGCGGCGGTGCGCGCAGAACTGCCAGAGCTGCCGGTGGAAAAAAAGAATCGTTTTGTCAGTGAATATGAGTTGCCGGTTTATAATGCCGAGGTGCTAACAACTTCGAAAGCGCTGGCGAATTATTTTGAAGCCGTGGCTGAATCCTGCGCGGACAGCAAACTCGTCAGTAACTGGGTAATGACCGATGTGCTACGCGTTTTAAAAGAACAAAAGATCGATGTGGCAGATTTTACAATTTCCGCCGAGCGCCTTGCCGGTTTACTAAATTTGATTCTGAAAAATACCATCAGCGCTAAGATTGCGAAGGATATTTTTGAAGAAATGCTCGGGAATGAGGATGAAGCCCTCGCTATCGTAGAAAAAAAGGGATTGGCGCAAATATCCGATACCAGTGAACTGGAAGGTATTGTTGCCCGGGTAATTGCCGATAATCCCAAGCAGGTGGAACAATTCCGCGCGGGGAAAGAAAAAATTATCTCCTATTTTGTCGGACAGGTAATGAAAGCCACGCGTGGTAAAGCGAATCCCGGTATAGTGAATGAAATTTTAAGGAAGCAACTGAAAGCATAAAATGTCCCGAAAAAAGGTGCTGGTTGTCGAGGATGAAGCGGATATTGCCGATCTGGTCGTCAATGTGCTTACTCGCCTGAATGCTTATGAGATTAGCCAGGTGAGACGGGCAGATCAGGCACTCGCGCACCTGGAAAATGCAGCGGTCGACATTATCGTATTGGATCTTTCCCTGCCGGATATGACCGGCACTCAATTGTATCAAAAAATAGTAAACCGGCTGCCCGATCTGGAGAATGCCTTTATTTTTATGTCCGGTTATGAAACCGATCAGACACTGGATGATATT
>JAUIFT010000156.1 GCA_030430345.1 Calditrichia bacterium
CCTTAATTTTCAATGGCAAAACAGCGCAACGACTTTTTTGAACACAAAATTGAACAATAATATTGATCCGGCGTTAGCATTATTACAAAGTTCGGAATTGTCGTTGGGTAAGTATTTATTGGAGGACGTTTACTTGACCTATACCGGACAGTTGGTTTATAAAGGTGAATTGGTCACGGAAATCGAGGACAATACCAAATTGGGAATGAATCATACCTGGGGTCTGGAGTATCGCTTGCTTTATAACTGGTTGCTGGAAATGGAATATAGCCGCTTTCAGTTTGACCCCTACTATGAGAATATTCCCAGCGACTTCCGTATTCGGCTAAGACACTCGTTTAATTTTTGATTTGCAAAAAAAGCTTTCAGCATTTACTTTAGCGAGCTGTTCAGTAATTTCAGATAAAGTTTAAGGTTGAGTATGTGGTTCAAGAGTAATATCAAGATTCGTTTTTTAGTCAGTTTAATTTTTTTCTTAGTGGCAGGTTCCTTTTCTCTCTCTGCCCAGTCTCAGGCTCCCCAATATTTTAAAGTAACCAATATACGTATTGAAGGTAATGTATTAGCCGATAGTAGCCTCATATTATTGAATAGCGGCCTCTTTCGCGGTGCACATATCTCCGCCGATCATATTCAGCGCTCAATTCGTAATCTCTGGCAGCTTAATATCTTTTCCGATGTGCAGGTACTCGCAGAGCGGCAAAGCGGCGAGTCGATTGATCTGTTGATTAAGGTCGAAGAATATCCGCGTCTGGAAACATGGACGGTTACCGGTAACGATAAGCTGAAAGAAAAAGATATTAACAAGGAAGTCGGCTTCTACAAAGGAATGGTCTTTACCCCCTTCACTATATATAAAGCCAAACGTGCCCTGATTCGTAAATATCGCGATGAGGGCTATCTACTGGCAGAAGTGAACATTGATACAACCACCGGCAATACCGATAATCGCCTGATTGCCAATTTCAATATTAATGAAGGCAAAAAAGTTCAAATCAAGCAGATTCAGGTACTTGGCAGTAACCTTCTGGATTCGAAAGCACTGAAAAAATCTTTTAAGGAAATCAAGGAAAAGCGCTGGTGGCGTGGCGCGGACTTTAATCGCGAAAAATACGAAGAAGATAAGCAGAACCTCATCAATTACTGCCGTAAGGAAGGTTTCCGGGATGCGGAAATCGTCCGCGATTCAATCTACTACAGCCCCGATAAACGGGATTTATTCATTGATGTGTACATCGATGAAGGCCGCCAGTATTACTTTGGTGATGTCTCCTTCGAAGGAAACACCATTTTTAATGACGACATTCTCAAAACCCAATTACTCTTTGCCAAAGGTGATATTTACAATCAGGAAGACTTTGAGAAGAGTATCCGGGAAAATATTCAGAACCTCTATTACAATCAAGGCTACCTCTTTGCGAACATTCTGCCGCAGGAAGTGCCGGTTGGTGTAGACACCGTTGATATCCGCCTGAAGATCAATGAAGGGCATGTGGTGCGCATCAAGGAAGTAAATATTACCGGGAATACAAAAACGAATGAGAAAGTGGTTCGCCGGGAATTTAAGATTTATCCCGGAGATACTTTCAATCGCGCCAAGCTGGAACGCAGTGTGCGCGATGTTTGGGTATTGAACTATTTCTCCAATGTTGTTCCGGATGTTAAGTTGTTACCGAATGATGACAAGCATGTGAATCTGGAAGTCCTGATTGAAGAACGCTCTACAGATACCGCTAATCTCAGTGCAGGTTATAGTCAACGGGATGGGTTTATCGGCAGTATCGGTTTTTCACTGACAAACTTTTCGCTGAAGCGACCGCTCTCCGGCGGTGATGGCCAGCGTCTTAGCTTCCAGGCGGACTTCGGCCGTTTTTATCGCAATTTCTCTTTAAGCTTTATCGAGCCCTGGACGTTCGGCAGCCCGACGCTGACCGGTTTCTCCATGTTCGATACCCGCTTTCGCGGCTCTTTCCGTCCCTGGGAAGGCCGGGAGCGTGGTGGTACCATTCAGTTAGGCCGCCGCCTGCGCTGGCCGGATACCTTCTTCCGTGGTGACTGGATTTTCCGGGTAGCGGAAAACCAGATTTTTAATATTCGGGAAGCGTTCCAGTTCCGTTTCGGCGGTGTTTCGGAGTTTACCACCACTCAGGTGAGTTTAACCCAGATTATGCGTCGTGACAGCCGGAACAGACCTGAGTTCCCCACTGCCGGTTCAGTGTTTAACCTGCGCACAAAATTTGCCGGGGGACCGCTGCAGGGGAATGAAGACTTTATAAAAACAGATTTTACCATGGAATGGTATGTGCCTGCAAAATATGGCTTTATCCTGTTTGTGGAAAACAAACTGGGTGGCATTTCAGGGTTTAGTGAAGGGAACTATATCAACCCGAATGAATTATACTTTATGGGTGGTTCCGGACTTGGATTTTCGGAATCATTACGCGGGTACGATGACGGGCGTGTGGGACCTCGTCAAGGTGGA
Source organism: Calditrichia bacterium (assembly GCA_030430345.1). Next base: position 2,483 of record JAUIFT010000156.1, read on the forward strand.
AACGCAATGGCCCGATTTACTGCGGAGCTCCGCTTCCCAATCGCTCCGAACCCAACGATCTTTGGATTATTTTTCATGGAAGCTGGTAATGTCTGGGAATCCTTTGGCGAAGCCAGTCTTTATGACATGAGAAGATCGCTTGGTTTTGGCGCTCGCCTCTTTATGCCGTTGCTCGGTATTATTGGGGTGGATTTCGGTTACGGATTTGATAATGTGCCGGAAGATTCAACCGCACCGGAAAACATTGGTGTTTCCGAAGGGAAGTGGAAGATTCACTTTAAATTTGGTCAGTTCTAAGCAACTTATTTAATTTTATATTTATTAGGAGGATGATGTGAAAATTCATCGCAGTGTATTATTCCTGATTGCTTGTGTAATGTTGATGGCGAGCAGCAGTTCAGTTTTCGGTCAAATGAAAATCCGTTATATTAATTCCGACAAAATTCTTCAGGACTACGCCGGTGCTCAGGAAGTTCAAAAAGAATTGGATGAGTTAAGGACAACCTTCGAAACTGAATTCAAAAAGAAAGAAGATAACCTGAAAGCCTTGGTTGGTGAAATTCAAAATCAGAGTTTACTGTTAAGCCCGGAAAAGAAAGCACAGAAAGAATCCGAAGCACAAAGATTACAGGCTGAGCTGGAAAAATATTATTATGAAAAACTGGGCCCGCAGGGTGAATATTTCCAGGAAAATCAAAAACTGATTAAGCCTTTACAGGAAAAAATTCAGGGCGTGATTGACCGTGTTGGTAAAGATGAAGGATATGACCTGATTCTTGATACCGTTCAGGGAGTTGTTCTCTATGCGAAAGCTGAACATGATATCACCGAAAAAATTCTTGCCGAATTGAACAAAACTCAGTAAATAGTTGCACTATTTTTTTAAGCTGGAATGCTTTTTAAGCATTCCAGCTTTTTTTATTTATTTAAAAACTTTCTTTTAAAAGATTTAAAAATCCCCTATTTTGTGCACCGTCCGATAAAATCGTCATTTTTAAAGGAGACTGATATATGCCGGCGTTAACTTTAGCCGAGATTGCAGATAAAATAGGTGGTGACGTTGTCGGTGATGGCAATCTGATCATTACCGGCACCGCAGAAATAGATAAAGCCGGCGACGGCGAAATTACCTTCCTGGCGAATTCAAAATATCGTCCATATTTAGACAATTCCCAGGCCTCGGCCGTTATTATTGACGGACAAACCAAGCAGCCCCCATCCATTCCTCATATCATTGCAAAAGATGCTTATTTTGCTTTTTTACAGACATTTATGCTTTATTATGAACCGGTGCGGATTCTACCGGTTGGGATTCATCCCAGCGCAGTTATCGAGGAAAGCGCGGTCATCGGGAAAGATGCCGCTATTGGGGCGAATGTTTATATCGGACCAAATGTAAGGATTGGCGATCGTTGCCAAATTTTTCCCAACTGCGTAATTTTGAATGATTGCCAGATTGGCGACGACTGTCTTTTCTACCCGCTGGTTAGCGTCCGTGAGCGCTGCCGGATTGGCGACCGGGCGATTATTCATAATGGCGCTGTGATTGGCAGCGACGGATTCGGTTTTGCGCCCTATCAGGGGAAATTTCATAAAATACCGCAAGTCGGTATTGTCGTTATTGGCGATGATGTTGAAATTGGCGCAAATGTGACTATCGACCGGGCAACAATGGGGGAAACTGTTGTTAAATCCGGCGTTAAGCTGGATAACCTGGTGCATCTGGCCCATAATGTTGTCGTGGGAGAAAATTCTGTCTTTGCCGGGCAGGCCGGCGTCGCTGGCAGCGGCCGTATCGGGAAAAATGTGATGGTTGGCGGCCAGGTGGCAATTGTCGGTCATTTGACCGTTGGAGATGGAGTGCGTATTGCCGGAAAGTCCGGGATCACCAAGAGCATCCCTGATGGAGAAACGGTCTATGGCGTCCCCGCCCGTCCAATTGCCAGAGCCAAGCGGATAGAAGCGGCAATGGCAAATTTACCGGAGATGCAAAAACGAATTCGGGCACTGGAGAAGAAACTGGAAAAATTAGGTGAGGAATAACGCAAAGTAATAGGCACTCGGGCTTTGCAAATTATATATCAGGGGATATTCATGACCAAGAAACAAAGAACGATTAAATCGCCGGTCTCCTTTGCCGGTATCGGATTACATACCGGTGAGCGTTCTACCATAACTTTCAAACCGGCACCGGAGAATTATGGGATCGTTTTTACCCGCACAGACCTGGAAACCAATGTAGAAGTGCCAGCCCTGGTGGATTACGTATATCGGGATGATTCCATCGACAGCCTGCGCGGTACCAACCTTCATAAAGATGGTTGCACCATATACACCGTAGAACATGTACTGGCTGCAATCGCCGGCCTGGAAATCGATAATTTATTGATAGAATTGACTGCCGGAGAACCGCCGGTGGGAGATGGCAGTGCAATGCCCTATGTGGAAGTCTTGTTGGAAGCAGGTATTCTGGAGCAGGAAGCTGTTAAGGAATACCTGGTTGTGAATGATACACTGTCCTATAACGATGAAAAACTGGGCACGGATATTGTTGCACTTCCCCTGGATGATTTCCGGGTGACGGTGATGATCGATTATCAGAATCCGGCGCTGGGCAGTCAGCATTCCGGCCTGTTTTCTCTGGAGAAAGAGTTTGTCAGCGATTTTGCCCCGGCCCGCACATTTTGCTTCCTGCATGAAGTAGAGATGTTGTTAAATCAGGGATTGATCAAGGGCGGTAGCCTGAATGATGCCCTGGTTATTTGTGATAAACCCCTGGAAGAAATTAATGTGCCGAAATTGCGGGATGCCCTCAAGATCGATGGCGAAGTGTTTATCGGCGATAATGGCATCCTGAATAACCGCGATCTGCGCTTTAGTAACGAACCGGCCCGTCATAAACTGCTTGATATGCTCGGCGATATGTATCTGGTCGGTGCACCGATTAAAGGGCAAATTTTGGCCGCTCGCCCTGGGCACAAAAGCAATATCGAATTTGCCCGCCGCTTGCGGGAATATTATAAGAATCAACAAATTACCCGGAAATATCAGGATGTCGCCAAGAAAGACGTCATCTTTGATATCAATGCGATTAAACGAATTCTGCCGCACCGCTATCCATTTTTGCTGGTGGATCGCATTCTTGAGTTTGAGGCCGGTAAGCGCATTATCGGTTTAAAAAATGTTACCGGTAATGAAGAGTTTTTTAACGGGCATTTCCCTGATTATCCGATTATGCCGGGCGTTTTGATCGTGGAGGGATTGGCGCAAACCGGCGGGATTATGATGCTGGACGGCGAAATAAACACCGAAAATAAAATGGTGTTTTTTATGGGTATGGACAAAGTGCGCTTCCGCAAACAGGTTGTGCCCGGCGCACAGTTAATTTATGAGTGTGAATTACTAAGAAAACGCGCAACTTCCTGTAAAATGTCAGGTAAAGCTTATGTAAATGGCGAGTTGGTAGCGGAAGCGGAAATGATGGCGGCGATTGTCAGCCGTTGATTATCCGAAGAATATTTCGAAATGAACCGGAGGTACTAGATTGGCTAATGTTCACCCGACTGCGGTTATCCATCCGCAGGCAGAACTGGGAACCGGAGTTGAAGTCGGTCCGTATTGTATAATAGAGAAAGATGTAATTATCCAGGATGGCTGCCGGCTTCGTTCCCACGTGTTTATAGATTCGGGTGTACGCCTTGGTAAAAATGTAAAAGTGTTTACGGGCGCGGTATTAGGCACCGCCCCGCAGGATTTGAAATACGACAATGAAAAAACCTTTCTGGAAGTTGGAGATAATACCACCATCCGCGAGTATGCAACCCTCAACCGGGGAACCAGCCATTCCGAAAAAACGATTGTTGGCAAAAATTGCCTTTTAATGGCCTATGTCCATGTAGCGCACGATTGCATCGTTGGCAATAATGTTATTCTCTCCAATTCTGTAAATATGGCCGGGCATGTGGAGATTGGTGACCATGTCGGTATCGGGGGATTAACCGCGATTCATCAATTTGTTAAAATTGGTTCGCACTGTTTTATCGGAGGTGGGTTTCGGGTGACGAAAGATGTGCCTCCTTTCATACTGGCGATGGGGGAACCGCTGCAATACGGCGGGATCAATAATCTCGGAATGACCCGAAAAGGATTTCAGCCGGAA
>JAUIFT010000157.1 GCA_030430345.1 Calditrichia bacterium
CGAAATGTAGTTGAAAACATTCTCATCAAGACTTTTAGCGGTAATTATCGATTGTTACATAAACTTTAAATTGAATGAAAATTTTCTTTTTTCGCGTATTTCGCGGGCAAATTTGTGTTTTATACCATTTTGACTAAATTGATGTGCATTAAAACAAAGCATCCCATGTCATTGCCCCAAGGGGATCCCTATGGGGCGATAACAATCAGCAAAATAAAATAATGCACAGCCCTTCTCTTAAAATGGTATAATAGCTCCCTGCTGCGCGGATAAATTCGAGTGTTTACCGCGCGTCTCCCGGAATTATAATCACGGGAGTATCATCGAGAATCAGCGGATCTTTTTCACTATTGCCACCGCCGAACTCAAAGGCGGCACCTTCCTGCGAGAGTTTCCGGTGGAAGCCTTCCGCCCCACTGCCATCCCAGGTAGTCACATAAACTTTGCCGCCCGCCAATGTTTCCGGATACCCAAGCGCGGCCGGCTTAAAGAGAAAGCTGACGGTCTTTGCCGCCATATCCACGGCAACCTCCGGCACCGGCGTCGCCTGGGCACCAAAATTCTTTTCATGCGCCCCGGCAGCGCTGGAAAGAATATTATTCCAGCCACCAACGTAACTAAAATAATCCCAGGCAAAATCATCCGGCGTATTACTGTTCATATAGGGCAGCACCGAAACACCTTCCTGCCCGGGAACATCAATAAAAATATGGAAAACCACGTGGTCAAATCCGTTCGGTGGAATCCACATACGGGTGACTTCTGTCATGGTAATATCAACCTGCAAGTTGCCGCCAAAAGATGTTACCGCCACTTTTCGGATATCCATCTGGCTTGTAAAAGTCTGATCCTGCGGTTTCAGGTAATTCCCCGCCGGTCCGTGATCATCTCCGGCTGGATCTTCAATAGCCACCGTCTCGCCTTGAATGGCGACATTACTGGTAAATTGCCGGGTAGTGGAAGACACATTTGCGCCAGGTAAATAAGCCGTTACCTGATGAACCGTTTCACCAAATGGGAAGCGGGATATAGGAATTTGCACAGACCAGTTACCATTCGCGGCTGGCGCTATCGCGATCGACCGGTCCAGCAGGCCATCAATGACGAGTTGCGGATTGGCGGCTTTTCCCTGAACTGTTCCGGAAACGGCAATCGCCTCCTGAAAACGTTTGCCCTCAATATCCGCGTTTACAGAAATACTTGCGTTGGGAGCGTCTACTTGCGCAATGCTGTTTTCCACAAGATAGATTGCCGCTGACTGCGGGGGAAGAACGGTGGTAATTGTCCCATCAACTCCAACAGTAAGATTTTCGGAGATCCCGAGACCTTTTACCAGTTGCAGCTGGGTGCCGGCCGGCAGAGCGGTTTCCAGGCGATTCATCAGTATTCGCTGCTTGGCGGAATTAAAAATCACCAGCGCGCTTTCTTCCTGATATTCACGCTTGTAAGCCAGCACACCGGGACCCACCGGAGAATCTTGCAACACCGTTAAATTTCCCCGGGTAAAAAGCTTGTTATCCCGGCGAACGTCTATCAGCGACTGCAGGTATTTGAACGTTTCCGACGTCTCCGAAAAATGATTTTCGCCGCCGGATTTATAACCTTCCGCAAACATCGCCCGGCGTTGCTCCCGGAACATCTGCTCAGTACCCTGGTAGATGATCGGAATGCCGGGAATAGTCATAATCAACAGCAAGGCCTGTTTAAAGGCGGCAGAATTGGCGGTGCTGATAAAACGCTTGGTGTCATGATTGTCGATAAAAGTTGGGATAATAAACGGATTGGGATATATCTCGCCAGCCGCAGCATTCTGCAGGCGATAGCCAAGATAGTTCGTCGGGCCGCCCTCACTGAATACTCTCCCCAGGGTAAAGTATAGCGGAAAGTTCAGCACCGAGCTTAAACCGGGTTTTTCCGGGGTGCCCAAATAGCTGGCGACCTGTTTTTCCCCTGCATCGTCGAGTGGTTTTGCACTCAGGAGTGCTTCTCCAAAGGTTAGAAAATCTTCCCGGCCAGTACTGGCTGCAACGGCTTTCATTCCGGGCGCGTCCGCAGCGGTGGAATGTACGAAATCATGCCAGAAATCGTGTTCCACATAGATAATCGTATCGATCCGAAAACCATCGACGCCCACTTTCTTTATCCAGTAACCATAGGCATCGCGGAATGCTTTGCGCACCGCCGGATTTTCCGTATTGATATCGTCGAGACCGCTAAGTTGATATTTCACCCGCTGCAATTCATCATCGAACTGGTTGATCATTGGCGTCCAGTTATAAATGCCGGCCTGGCGATGCTCGGGGTTTCGCACATTGTTCATATTAAAAGGATATTGGGTAGGGCGATCGGTCGGTAGCGAAGTGGTATTTGGCGTAAAAAATGCCGTTGGGTCTTCCGGATCGTATCCGCCGTTATAGGAGAAGTAATTGCCAGTATGATTGATCACGATATCCTGGATCAGATACATCTCCCGTTCGTGCAATTCGTGCGAGAGCTGCTGGTAAGTTTCCAGAGCGCCAAAATGGACATCCATCTCCTTAAAGTTTTCCGCCCAGTAGCCGTGATAGCCACCGTAACTGATTTGCGGATCCCACCATTGGTTTGCTACCGGCGGGGTAATCCAGACCGCGGTAGCGCCCAGGGATTTGATATAATCCAGTTTATCAATAACCCCCTGAATATCCCCGCCGCTAAATTTACGATGATCGGAGGGGTCATACTCGCCTTTCCCCTGATCATTGTTCGCTGAGTCACCGTCATTGAAACGATCGAGAAGCACAAAGTAAATAATCTGATCCTGCCAGTCCGGAGAGGGAACATGCAGGTTCAATTTTGTGTCTTCCGGCGGTTTTGCCCAAATTGGCAGCACAAGTAAAAGTCCCACAAGCGCAATTATAAGGCGTTTTAAACGAAGAAAACGGTAACGAACAGACATGCATGCCCCTCATTGATATTTGCTGAAATTAATTAATGGCGTCGCGCCAGGCATTATCATTGCCGATGCTGGTTTAAGATCAATTTAGCTATTTACCGGGAGAAATTCAATCCATCTCCCGGCGGTAGATGACCGGATTCAATGGCGTGTTGATCACTTCCCCGATCTTTGCGCCGGGGCACCAACTCTCCCAATCATTTTGTTGGTTGTCATTTGCCGGCGCCTGCAGGTGCATCTCTTCGTCCATGTATATTATTGTCATCACCCGCCGGGGCTGGTCCGTGGTATTCGCACCGGCATGATGAAAGGTCCAGCCATAATGAAAACTCACTTCTCCCAGGTCAAATGGCTCGACGACATGGGTAAAATTTTCCGCTTCCAGGGCAGCGGCTAATTTTGCCTCACTTTCATCACTAATCGGCAAACTTCTACCAAAGGAGAAGTCCTGGCTTTTCGCGGCAAATGCCAGCGGGCCCATTTCTTTCGGGGTCTCCTGCAACGGTATCCAGACAGTGCAGGTTTTCTCGGTCGCCAGCGGCCAGTAATACTGATCGGCATGCCAGGGGGTAATGCCGCCGGAAGGTTCCTTATATAACGCCTGATCGTGATACAGCCGCACACCGTTGGTCCCCAGCAGTTCGCTGGCAATGCGGGCGAGGCGTTTCCCCATAACGAAAGTTTTAATTTCTTCGCTATCCCGCCATATATTCATCACCTGCAAAAACGCCTTCTCATAAGTGTTTCTTTCCTCCATGGGAAGGTGCATGGTATTCAATTCGATCACTTTGCCGGTGATCAACTCGTTATAATGGGTGATAAGTTCCGGGGAAAAAACATTCTTTAACTTAATAAATCCATTCTCCCGAAATGCCTGAATATCCTCAGCAGAAAGCTGATAGTGCTGATCTAACTCATTAAATTTCATTTTCGCACCTCTCTTATAATTTACGGTTATCGACCTTTCTGTTTAGCAGCGATAATCGCTATATGCTCACTTGTTTCGCGATATTGCCATTTGAAAGTTGAAAAATAAGCTAGCAGAAATCAGCAAATAGTTCCAGCACATCATTTGCAACATATTGCACTATATTTGCAATTTTCCACAGAAATGCTCATATTGTATCCATCATGAAACCGATACTGGAAAAAATATCATTCGAGCTCCCCACCGCGCTACGCACATTAAAGTACCAGCAACGTTGCTTCAATATGCCCTGGCATTTTCATCCGGAATACGAATTAACCTTGATTACCGAAGGGTATGGTAAACGATTTATCGGCGATCATGTTGAACCTTTTGCTGCCGGTGATCTGGTTCTCATTGGCAGCGGCGTTCCCCACGTCTGGATCAACGATAGCAAATTCCACGAGCCGCATTCTGCCCTTAAGGTCGGTGCTTTGGTGGTGCAATTCAGCACCGCGTTACTCAACAGGGAAATGCTCTCGCTGCATGAGTTTACCAATGTTCGCCGCCTTTTGCAGAAGTCTGCCCGGGGAATAAAACTGCTATTGCCTGCCCGGGACGAGGTTGCCAATCGTCTGGAAGCAATGCATAACATACAGGGTATCCGGCGTTTTTCCGTCCTCCTGGAAACTCTTGATTATATTGAACATACTAACAACTACAAATTATTATCTGCCGCGGCGAATTCGTATCCGGATGCGCCAGCGACAAACGAAAAGCTGCAAAGAGTTACCCGTTATCTGGTCAACAATTATCACCGGCCACTTTCCCTGGAAGAGATCGCCAGGGAGGCGAATATGAATGTCAGTGCATTTTGCCGTTTCTTTAAGACCCATACCCGGAAGACCTTTTCGCAATATCTCAATGATCTTCGCATCGGTTATGCCTGCAAACTGTTGCAGGACGAAAACTTGTCGATATCGCAAATTTGTTACGAGTGTGGTTTCAACAATTTGTCCTATTTCAATCGCCAGTTTAAGCGCGTTACTCGGCAAACGCCGCGGGAATACCGTTCGGCATTCCGCTTTCAGTAATCGCCTTCAGTCCACTTTGGAGGGGCTATTTTCGCGGCGTTTTCCCGCTTTTTCCTTTTTGCGGACAGGCCGACGGAAATTTTTTGTTCCTTGATTATTTTTCGTTCGTTCGGTATATTTTAAATTGTGATAAAATATTGAATAATTTAATGTTGTGCTAAGGCATGCCAGAATTAAGAAAAGATCCGGTATTAGATAGATGGGTAATTATTTCCACGGAAAGAGGTAAGCGTCCCTCCGATTTTTTAGAGAAAACAGAAGAAATTCGCGACGCGATTTCGCCCTTTTCTCCTGGAAATGAAGAAATGACACCACCGGAAGTATATGCCGTCCGCCCCACCGGAACTGCTCCCAATGCAGAAGATTGGACGCTACGGGTAGTGCCAAACAAATATCCGGCACTGGAAATCAAAGGCAATTTAAATCGCCGTGGAGAAGGACTCTACGATATGATGAATGGTGTTGGCGCCCACGAGGTGATTATCGAAACACCAGAGAAGGACAAGGACCTTGGCGAGTTGTCGGTTGATCAGATTCAGGATGTTCTGCTTGCATATAAAAACCGCATAGAGACGCTCAAAAAGGATACCCGCCTCAAGTATGTTATGATCTACAAGAATAAAGGTTACAGCGCCGGTGCAACTTTGCGCCATTCTCACTCTCAGCTAATTGCCATGCCGATCATTCCAAAAAGAGTCGGTGAAGAGCTGCAAGGCGCCCAGAAGTATTTCGATTTAAAAGAACGCTGCATCTATTGTGATATCATCCGTCAGGAGACCAAGGATGACATTCGCATCATTCATGAAGAAGATCAGTTTATTGCGATTTCTCCATTTGCTTCCCGATTTCCCTTTGAAACCTGGATTCTCCCCAGGAAACACGTATCGCACTTCGAAAATATTGAGGCTGTTGAAACTGAAAATCTTGCCATTATTCTCAAAACTATTCTCAGAAAAATTAATATTGCTTTGCAATTCCCGTCCTACAACATTGTATTTCATACTGCGCCATTACAAATGGCCAAGTCCAAGTCCTATCATTGGCATATCGCGCTAATGCCCAAACTGACCAGGATAGCCGGATTCGAATGGGGCACCGGGTTCTACATTAATCCCACCAGTCCAGAGGAAGCAGCGAAGTATTTGAAAGAAATTGCTATTTAACTATTGAGGGATTCCTGATGAATGCTTTTAAAGTATGTTATGTTTCGGCAGAGGTAGCACCGTTTGCAAGCACCTCGCGAATGAAAGGCCTGGCGCAAACTTCCAAGGCGCTGCCGGTAATGCTCAAGGAAATGGAGCAGGACATTCGCCTGATGATGCCGAAATATAAATCCATCAACGAACGTAGATATGTGCTGCGGGAAGTGATTCGCTTGCAAGAGGTGGCAGTAGAAATGGGTGGCGCTACCCGAAGCGCAAACGGGAAAACCGCATTTTTGCCAAATTCAAAAGTACATGTATACTTCCTTAACATTCCGGAGTTTTTCGACCGGAAAGGATTTTATAAAGACCCAAAAACCGGCAAGGATTACGAAGATAATGGCGAACGCTTTGCCAATTTTTGTAAAGGTGTTCTGGAAACGCTGAAAATCCTCTGCTGGCAGCCGGACATCATTCACTGCGCCGATTGGGCAACCGGTT
>JAUIFT010000158.1 GCA_030430345.1 Calditrichia bacterium
GTCCTGACCTATCATCGCGTAGCGAATATCGACCCGGCATCGCCATTAAGTCCACAACTCATCAGTGCAACGGTCGCCGGATTTGCCCGGCAAATGGCCTTTGTTTCCCAGCATTATAATGCGGTTAGCATGGCACAAGTTCTTGCTGCGGTTACTGAGGGTAAAAGACTCCCCAGGAGAGCAGTAATCATCACTTTTGATGATGGCTACTACGATTTGAAAACGAATGCTTTCCCGGTGCTGCGTCATTTTAATTTACCGGCAACGCTTTTTGTGCCAACCGCCTACCCGGGGAATCCGGAAAAGGCCTTCTGGTGGGATCGCCTTTACGAAGCGGTAATGTTCGGTAAACGCCAGGCATACAATGGCCCCGCCGGTAGCTTCCAATTGACAGATGAAGACACCCGGTTTTCCGCGGTACGGCAATTGCAGAATTATGTGAAAACCCTCTCCCATGATATGGCAATGAATTTCATAGATGAAATTTGCGCCGAAATGGGAATCAAGCAGACAAAACGAAAAACCGTAATGGATTGGGATGAACTGCGGAAAATGGCCAGGAATAATATTACCCTGGCAGCGCACACCCAAACCCATCCATTGCTCAATCGTATTTCTTTGGATGATGTTCGTAAAGAGGCCGTCGGTTCCCGGGAAGATTTGCGCCGGGAAATCGGTGAAGTTCTGCCGGTTTTTAGTTATCCGAACGGCAATCATAACGACGACATTGTAAAAGTATTAGGGGAAGAAAACTTCCAATTGGGGTTTACCTGCCTTGATGGGCACAGTAATCTGAATACAATTGATCCTTTAAGATTATGCCGGACGGATATAACCAGAAAGACCTCTCCCCTGCTTTTCAGGCTACGCTTAATGCGTTTATTTACATATATCGATAAGTGGCGCCATCGCTAACAACCATCAGAAAAAGTAAAGCCGCAATCTAAATAGAGTTTTAAAAAAAGGTGATTAGAAGGACGATGATTTCCGAAAATGTAACAGCTAAGAAAACAGCACAAAACAACAAGCAGCCCAAGAAAGCTCGCCCCGGAAAGAAGACATGGCAGTCCAACGGTAAACCCAAACCGAAGTTTGCCTACATGATGTCCCGTTTTCCGAAAATTTCCGAGACTTTTGTCCTTTATGAAATTCTGGCTATTATGAAAATGGGTCTTCAGGTAGAAGTATACCCACTGCTAAAAGAACATCAAAAAGTGGTACATTCCGGTGTTAAGAAAGTTCAGCCGTTTGTTCATTACCATGGCTATTTTTCAGCGGGAATCTTATGGTCAAATTTGTATTTTTTACTGACATCCCCGCTTAAATACGCAAGTTTACTGATTTATCTAATTACCGGTTCGATACAGAGTCCGCAACATTTCAGCAAAACGATAATATTATTTCCGAAGATTGTTCGCATCGCCCACAAAATGCGCCAGCAGGGCATCGATCATATTCACGCTCATTTTGCCACTTTTCCGGCAGCCGCAGCAATGATTATCAAACGACTAACCGGTATCTCTTATAGTTTTACGGCGCATGGCTCGGATATTCATGTTTATAAGCATCGTTTCCGTATGCGTGACAAAGTTATCAACTCAGATTTTGTGCGTTCAATCTCCAACTACAACAAAAATATCATTATTAATGCTAGTGGCAGTGATGTCGAAGACAAGATCAAAGTCATCCATTGTGGTATAGACCCGGCAGTATTTTCTTCTACCCCGGAAAAGAAAATCGATCAACCTTTAAATTTTATTACCATTGCCTCTTATGAAGAGGTGAAGGGACACAAGTACCTTATCGAAGCTTGCAAAAAACTTGCAGATGACAAGATCGATTTTCATCTCGATTTGATTGGAGACGGCCCATTACGTAACACCGTTGCTCAACAGATCAAATCGCTTGGCCTGTCTGAAAAAATTACCATACACGGTTCCATGCCCCGCGAAGAAGTGGCTCGAAAACTTCAGACCGCTGATATCAAAATTTTACCCAGCATTCTTACCAAAAGAGGTGACCGGGAAGGCATTCCCGTTGCAATCATGGAAGCAATGGCCATGGGATTGCCGGTAATTTCCAGTAAACTTTCCGGCATCCCCGAGCTGGTAGGGCATGATACCACTGGCATCCTGGTAACGCCACAGGATTCGATCGGCATTTATCAGGCCTTAAAGAAATTAAGCACCGATCCGGATCTGAGAGTGGAAATGGGCAAAGCCGGACAGAAAAAAGTGTTTAAAGAATTTGACCTGAATGATAATTCAGCGCAATTGCTCGATTTGTTGATGTCTCAGGTTAACAAATCTCAACCCCGGAAGTAGGGGATTATTAATCGTGAACTCTATCTGGCACCGATCGCAGCACAGGCTCTCCGGCACCAGTTCAGAAATCTGTATAAAATGAGTCTATTAGAAATGGATATCTCAGCGTGTGGCTGATTGAATATGGAGGTAATTAATACATGTGCGGTATAGCAGGGTATCTTAACCATGATACGCATCGCCCGGCAGAAGATAGTTTACTGCGAGTGATGGGGCGACGCATGGCGCACCGTGGACCAGATGATGAAGGTATTTATACCGACAAAAACGCCGGCCTGGTTCACCGCCGCTTGTCAATATTGGACTTATCCTCAGCTGGACATCAACCGATGAGCTCTCCGGATAAACGTTACTGGATTGCATTTAACGGTGAGATATATAATTTTCAAGAACTTCGTAAAGAGTTTGAAAATGAGAACTATCCTTTTCGTTCCCGGACCGATACAGAAGTTATTATTGCGCTCTATCAGAAATATGGTAAAGATTGTTTACTGAAGCTGCTGGGCATGTATGCCTTCGCTATCTGGGATACAGTCGAAAGAGAACTGTTTATTGCCCGCGATCCGCAAGGTATTAAGCCGCTCTATTTTTTTAACAATGGGAACCACTTTGCTTTTGCCAGCGAAATGAAATCCCTGCTGGTATTGCCATTTATTCCGAAAGAACTGGACCCGGAAGGCGTGCAGAACTATTTCGCTCATGGACATTCGACAGCACCGGTATCTATTTGCAAAAATATTAAAAAATTAGAACCCGGTCATTTTTTATCGATTAAAGATGGCAAGGTAACTGAAACATTATTCTGGCATCCGCAAATCGGAAAAGACAGGAATGGTGTTGGCAAAGAACATAAAGAACAAAGCTACAATGAATTAAAGCGTCTGCTGAACGAGGCGGTGGAATCGCACCTGATTGCAGATGTGCCCGTGGGGGTTTTTCTTTCCGGCGGACTGGATTCCAGCGCTATGGTAGCGATGATGGCCAAACATGGCCATTCCAGAATCAAAACTTTTACGATTGGGTTCGATTTCGGCCAGCATTACAGCGAACTTGATGATGCACGATTGGTTGCCAAGCATTTTAAGACCGATCATCACGAAATGGTCCTGACGAAAAAGGATCTGCAGGATTCGATAGAAAAACTGGTCTTTCACTTTGATGAACCATTTGGCGATCCGGCGGCATTTCCGACCTACTTTGTTTCCCAACTGGCGGCACAGCATGTGAAGGTATGCCTCTCCGGTGAAGGTGGCGATGAGCTCTTCGGTGGTTATCGGCGATATCTTACCGAGCGTTACGGCGGCCTCTATCGTATGCTACCCGGCCTGCTGAGCGCGAAGATGATTCCTTCGATTGTGAATCGTATCCCCCGCTCCCGTCGCCTGAAGCAAATGATCCGCACGATCAGCATCAACGATCCGGTTGTCCGGCAGGCAAACTGGCAAATGGTTTTTACTGATGAAATGCGCCATGATCTTTTCAAAGCAGGCAAGTTTAACAGCTATGAAGATGAAAGCGTTTACGAATCCTTCCGCCGCCATCGTATATCCGATGGCAGTGATGGGATGAACGGCCTGTTATATGCAGACTCCCGTGCCTGGTTAGCGGATCGTTATTTGGAAAAAGCGGACAAAATGAGTATGGCGCACGGGTTGGAATCACGCGTGCCCTTGCTGGACCGCCCGATTGTAGAATTCGCCTATCGTCTGCCGATCGACTACAAGGTGAAGGTGGAATTCTCGAAAAGAAAAAGAACTTTAAAACGCCTGCTCGGTCAAGTATTGGAAGACACCTTACCCCAGGCGATACTGGATAAACCGAAGCATGGTTTTGCCGTGCCGCTCGATCCCTGGTTCCGGGGCGAAATGAGCTCCTTTGTATCGGACATTCTGTTTGATGACCGGACGCGCCAGCGGGGATACTTTAACATGACCATGGTCGAGAAGCTCTTTAAAGACCATACCGAAGGCCGGGAAGTGCGCAACAATCACCTCTGGCTACTGATTCTCTTTGAATTATGGCATCGGATGTATATGGATGAGTGATGCAAAAATAGAATATCCAGGGGCGGATATCATTAGATAATTCTAAAGATCGAAACCCCTTACCACCACTATTTGATATACCTGGGGAGCGTAAGATATGCTCCGCGAATTCCGTCCATCCTTTTGATCTTTATAAAAACAGTTGATACTTACAACAGAACTCCATAGGACAGGTGCGGTCGGGCAGGATGCCAGGCCGTACTTTCCTTTGATTTCGAAATTCTGCACCCGGCTACGACGCTGCCGGCCGGCATGTAGTGCAATTTTCGAAATAAATACTCCATAGGACAAAGTGCAGTCCGATAGGATGTCGGGCTGCACTCTCCTGTTTGAGAGGCGATAAGACAACAGAGAATTTTAATATGTTGTCTGTCTCGAATAGCAGGGCGAGCCCCGCCCATTCGTTTTTAACGCCTACTTTTGTTGTATAAAATGAATCCGCGAACATCGGGATTCCCTGATAGATTTTTCGATACTACCTGCGACTGTCAGAAGTATTATTGGCAGAGCAAGCGCTGTTATTTGAACTTTGCTTTTTACTACCAGAACTCCATAGGACAGGTGCGGTCGGGCAGGATGCCAGGCCGTACTTTCCTTCTAATTATCCAGCAGCCATTGGGAGTTTGAAATAGTGAATTTTTGTGAAAGCGGTTTTCCCATTTATGGTTAGCTCCATAGGACAGGCGCGGTCTGACAGGATGTTGGGCTGCGCTTTTTTTTTGCTCTCCCCGCTACTTCTCATTTTTTTTCAGCAATCAGCAGATTTGCAGACTTGCCCAACTCCCTTCAAATATCCATAGACAACCGACCAGGCAAAACCAATTAGCCACATTATTGCTTACCTATTTTCTCTGATTTCTATTTATGCGTTTAGTCACCGGTTTTCAGGATAATTGATGTTTTTTATCATCTTATCATTGAAATATCCCTGATATCTGAAAGCAATAACCCTGTAGCAGTAATGCCGCTTCACGTCAATGCGGACTGAAGTGAGTTTGGAGATTTTTTATGCATTTTTCAGCAAAGAACAAAAATATGAAACGATTCTTTAAAATATCCCGGAACAACCTGACGCTCGGGATATTATGCCTGCTTTTTCTAACAAATGGACTATGGGCACAGGCAACGCCTGCCACCGTGGGATATCGCACCTACAACTATGGCAGCAATGTTTACAATGAAGCAACTGCATTCAAGCCGGAGAGTAAGCTATGGTGGAATGACGGCAGTTGGTGGGCCTGTATGTTCAACCCCTCCGCGAACGAATTTCGGATTTACCGATATAGTGTGCCTGATATGGATTGGTCCGCCACATCAACAGCGATTGATGATCGTCCCAGCACCACCGCGGACGCGCTTTGGGACGAAACCGCCGGGAAGCTTTATGTCGTTTCCCACATCGTTGCGGAAAACAGCGGTGGCCCCGCCGCCAGCGGGGATGAGGGCCGCATCTATCGTTATACTTACAATAGCGGCAGCGCCAGCTATTCCCTGGACAGTGGATTTCCCGTCAATGTCAATAGCTCCGTTTCGGAAAATTTAGTATTGGATAAGGATTCCCTGGGCAAACTCTGGGTAACCTGGACCGAAGCAGGCAAGGTAATGCTAAATTACAGCAGCGACGATGGCGTTACCTGGAATACCCCATTCATTTTACCCATCCAGGGCAACGATATTCGCCTTGATGACATTTCAGCAGTGCGCAATATTGGCAATGGCAAGCTGGGAGTGATGTGGAGTAATCAGGACGACAAAAAACTATATTTCGCGGTCCATGATGATGCCGACTTGCCAACAGATTGGGGCACACTTTCCGATCGGGAGGTTGCTCTGGAAGATGGCAGTGACCGGGTTGCGGATGATCATATCAATATCAATATGGCTTGCGATGGTGCCGGTAATGTATTTGCGGTGAGCAAAACCAGTCTGGATAGCAATTCCGAGCCACTTATTGTGTTGAGCAAAAGGGATACCGGAGGCGCCTGGACGAATTACACTGTTGCTCTCGGTGGCCCGTCACACACGCGACCAACTTTGATGATCGACGGCGACAATGAAATGATTTACGTCTTTGCATCCGGCAAGGAAAATGATCAACGCGGTATTTATTATAAAACCAGCGATTTGAACACCATCTCGTTTGCATCCGGTATCGGCAATGTTTTCATACTCAGCGATGATGATAATGACATCGACAACCCAAC
>JAUIFT010000159.1 GCA_030430345.1 Calditrichia bacterium
ACTTCCGCGAACTCCATACCGCGCCCTTTAAAGACGGAGTGATATTCCCCGGCAAAAACTTCATTCACCACGCCGCGAATATTGATTTCGATTTGCCGGACTCTTTTTAAAAGTTCTTTGGTATCCATAGTTGTTTGGGCAATCTTCCGATTAAGGTACTTCGACCTGGTTTAACACGCGACGAACAACATCTTCCGACATAATTTCTTCCGCTTCCGCTTCGTAAGTGACCATAATGCGATGGCGCAATACGTCCATGCCAATCGCCTTTACATCTTCCGGGGTAACGTAGCCGCGATGGCGCAGAAATGCGTGGGCCTTCGCTGCCGCTTTTAAATTAATCGAGGCACGGGGAGATGCACCAAAGGCGATGAGCGGCTTCAGATCGGCCAGGCCGTAATTATCCGGCTCACGCGCAGCGAAGACAATATCAAGGATATAGCGTTCAATTTTTTCATCCATGTAAACTTCATTCACCACACTACGGGCGGAAATAATATCTTTCGGTTTAATTACCGGCTTAACGACTGGCTTGCTGCCGCCGGCCATGCGGCGGATAATCTCCAGCTCTTCTTCCTTGGTGGGATAAGAGACTCTCAACTTGAGCATAAAACGATCGACCTGCGCTTCCGGAAGCGGATAGGTACCTTCCTGCTCGATCGGGTTTTGGGTCGCCATTACCAGGAAAGGATCTTCCAGCGGGAAAGTCTCATCCCCGATCGTCACCTGGCGTTCCTGCATCGCTTCCAGCAGGGCGCTCTGCACTTTTGCCGGCGAACGGTTAATTTCGTCGGCGAGAATCAGGTTGGCGAAGATCGGTCCTTTGTGAGTGGTAAACTGGGCGGTTTTTTGATTGTAAATCAGCGTTCCGAGCAAATCCGCCGGCAGCAGGTCCGGGGTAAATTGCAAGCGTTGAAATTTACAATCGATGATATTCGAGAGTGTGCTGACAGTGAGGGTTTTCGCCAATCCCGGCACCCCTTCCAGCAAAATGTGTCCGTTGGCGAGTAATCCGATCAACAGGCGCTCAATCATGTAGGCCTGCCCAACGATTACTTTGCCAACTTCTTCCTGAACCTTATCGATAAAGGCGCTTTCTTTTGCAATCTTGGCATTGATCGCTTCAATATCAACTTGCATCATTTCTCCTTCAACTATGCATTTTCAGCGTCTTCTAGTTTCTTCCTTTCAAAAAGAAAATTTTCCACGATACCATACATCATAGAAAATTCAGCGGGGTTTACAGTACCACCGGCAAACTTTATTACATCCAATTTGCTAAAAAGTTCTTCTATTTTTTGCAGATTTGCTTCCTCAATCCCGCTTGCTTTTAACTGATCCAAAATTCTTGCCGTATTGGATTCTGTCGTCGGCACCTGAAAGGCTTCGGAAAGGTAATCGCGAAAAATCCGGGACATTAAACCGGTCATTTCCGGCAGATTCGTTCCCTTCGGATCGACCTCCTGGGCCAACTTCTGATGAAAGATCTCCGCCCGGGATATCGTCGGTTCCGGCGCGGTCTTTACCTCTCTTCGTTTTTTAATAAAGAGAATGATGAAGTAAACCACGGCAGCAGTAAATATTGCCAGCAGGATAATATAGATCAGCGCGCTAAATCCGGCACCGCCCTCTGCTATAGGATCAATGATCTTAACCGATAATCGTTGCGAAAAAAGTGCATCGACGTCTCCGCTGACGGTATCCTGGTATTTAATTTCCATCGCACTAATGTAGGCCATACCGATATCAACCGGATTGAAACGGTAGGTTGATGTCTTAATGCAGCGGAATTCGCCGCTCTCCAGAATCTCCCTTTTGTTTGACGCGCTGCTGGATTCCAACAACAAGTTGGTTAGCTCCGGTTGGGGAATTTGCATAATCTGGAATCGCCGCATATCCCCTACCCAGGACAACTCCAGATGATAAACCACCTGGCGGTTCTGCGGCACTTCGCTTTCTTCTACGTATGTTCGGAGTTCTAAAACAGGAGGTATTAAGGACGATTCTGTTTGCAGACTATCATTTGTCTGCCCGCTCATTCCGCCGGTTAGCATCAACATCAGCGTTAACGATATGACATGCGCTTTTATATTCCTCATTGTCTGTACACGTTTGTTTTTTCTGATCTTTTCACGACGATTACAGGTTCTGAACTATCTTTCATCTTTCTCAAAAGCAAGCAGAGGATTTTACCAGGACATTCACTAAGACAGATCTATTCAGAAAATAGTTCTTTTTTAATCATATTGATTTGCTAAAAACGGATAATGAACGCCACTTAAATTGCCGCTATGCTTCTGAAAGGCATACTGACTAAAATAAAAAGGGGTGAAGTCTGCAACTACACCCCTGTGTATACAATATATTTGGTGATTACTTTTCGGAAACGGTCTGGGAAGTGGTTTCTTCCTCAGTGCCACTGGAGTCTTTCAAAAACGGCAATTCATCAGCACTTTTCCCCATATGCTCCAATTCGTATCTGGCATCATTGGCTAAATCATGATCAGGATACTTCTCGACAAATTCCTGATAGAACTTCCGTGCTTTATCAAATTTTTTCAAATGGTTGGCATTGATATATCCGATCATAAAGAGGGATTTCGAGGAAAACAGGCCATCGGGGAATTCGCCGTATGTTTTCTCGAAATATTCGGCTGCCTTCTCCCAGTTTTGCTGTTCCATATATTGTTGGGCCATATCAAAGTACTCTTTTTCGCCCATTTTCTGCTCGCAAGAGAACAAAGCAGCCAGGAAAAAAATGCCGGAAATTATCAGAAATTTGGACTTCATACGCTTCTACCCTGTATAAGTTATACTTATTATTCAATAGCGGCTAAATATATCGGCTCTACCTTGAAAATGCAAGCCGAAAATTCCCTTCTGGTGCCGTATTTATAGTGGCAGATACAGCTGACTTGCCGGCCGATTATTGATCGTCTACTTTTCTAAATGAAAGTGCTTTTAGCTAAGGTTCTTTCCGGATATCTATAGCGGTTCAATTCTGCCCGGCGCAGAAAATGCTAAAGCAAGTTAAGGAAAGACTTTATAAGAATTTCCAAATCAAGCATCAGGGATTGGTTCTTCAGATAGAAGATATGATATTTCTCTTTATCGTTCGGAGCGATAATTTTTTTTCGGTTAATTTGCACCAGCCCGGTAATGCCCGGTTGATACCAATAATCGGTTTCACTCTGAGAAGGATTGCCGCTTTCCAGCAATGGCGCACCGACGAACGATACATTTCCCCGGATAATTTCCCGAAGCAGCAACCAAAAATTTAATAACTTTTTGGAACGCGAATTCTCCAGTTGCTTTACATTGAAATCTTGCTGTTTTTTTCCGATGATAGTTACCGTTCGCAATTTTTTAAAGTTTAGCAAATACAGTGGCACCGCTATTAGCAATAATGCAACAAAAAGAAATATACCGAGCAGAATATCAAATCCCCGCTTGACGAAACGGTTAAACGGCTTTCCAATCGCATATTCGATATCGAGCAGCGGATAATCGGTTAAACGATCAATGGTAGATTTGCCGATCATTACTTCCAAATTCGAAGGGGCAATTTTGTATTCCAGGGCGGGCATTCCCAAATCGCTCATCGTTTTCAATATTTGCTCGTAGCTCAGGGTTTCCGAGGAAAAGATCACCTGACGCACTTTATGAATGCCGATCAATTCACCTAAATGTTCCAGACTGCCGAGTACCGGAATATGCCGGTTGTCGAATGCACTTTCATCGCCATCAATAGTGACAACGCCGAGCAACTCGTAGCTCATATCTTTCATGTCGCGGATTTTCTCAAAAAGTGCTGCGACACTATTATCATTTCCGACAATTATCGTTGGTTTGGTAAAAAGATCTTTCCCCCAGGCGGAATGATCACCACGATGAT
This sequence comes from Calditrichia bacterium, assembly GCA_030430345.1. The sequence continues at coordinate 3,896 of JAUIFT010000159.1, forward strand.
AGCGTTTGAGGATACTACGCCAGCCCATCATCATCAGCGGCGAGAAAAACGCGGCCATTAAAACCACCATTCGGGAAAACGCGAACTGTTTCAGGAAAAAAGTGAGTGCAGCCAGCAGCAGGAAGGTCAGGATGTTCGCCTTGATAATGCCCTGGATGGAAAACCGATGATGGGGATAGACCTCCAGATAATAAGCGTTTATCCAGAAAATCCCGATTGATATCAGGTTAATAATCCCATCGGAATGAAAAAAATTATACCAGGAAAATCCGTCCTTAAACGACAGGCGAATCATAAACGCAACAATAATTGCCAGGTTGAGAATAAGCGTATCGAGAATTTGCGCGAAATGTTGATTGAGAAAATTCCTGAGATAGATAAATACCCCACGGGCAACAATTCCCAGAACGATCACCCAACGAAAAACGAAAAGCGTCTTCGATGCATAATGTTTTTCGAAGAACTGATAAAGCGCCTTATTAAACGTAATGACATAATCGAGATTGTTTTTCTTGGTGCTTTCTCCCTTGTAATGAATAATTTGGGTGGTCGGCACATAGAAAATTTTAAACCCACCGAGATTAATACGATGGCATAAATCGATATCCTCGCAATACATAAAGAAACGCTCATCAAAATACCCGATAGTATCCAGCACGGATTTTTTAATCATCATAAACGACCCGGAAATCGCCGGAACGGTATAGGTCTTTTCGGTATCCAGATAGGTTAGATTATATTGTGCAAAAGTTTTACTGCGCGGGAAAAGTTTACTGAGTCCCAGCACTTTCCAGAGGGCAATCATCGGCGTCGGAATGCTGTGGCGGCAATCCACAGCAAAAGAGCCGTCCGGATTGAGAATTTTACAAGTTGCTGCACCAGCATCGGGGGTTTCCCGAAAAAATGTCAGCAGTTTTTCAAAAGTATCTTCCTGAACGACTGTATCGGGATTAATCAACACCACATACTCCCCGCGCACTTTTTCCAGGGCGATATTATTTGCCTTCCCGAACCCGAGATTTTTTTCACTGGCAATCAGTGTTACATCGGGAAAGCGCTGCCGAATATGCGCTACGCTATTATCCACGGACGCATTATCTACAACGAAGATTTCGTGGGTAATATCTTTCAGCGCCCGCTGCAAGGAGAGCAGCGCCTGGTCCAGATATTCCTTGACGTTGTAGTTAACAATAACCACAGAGATGTCGGGCGTTTTTTTCATAGCGGTGCATTTCTAAATAACAAAAACAAGCTTCTGATAATTATCCGTAAGTCCAAACTCAGGGTAATATTTTCCCCGTAGAAGACATCGGAGCGCACGCGTTCCTGCAATTTTTTCTGGGATTCTTCGTAACGATACTTGAATTGCGCCATTCCGGTAATACCGGGGCGAACCGTCACCCGCCGGTGCAAAAAACGGAAATTATTTTGATGCTTACGATACCATTCCAGCGATTCCGGACGAGGACCGACCAGGCTCATATCGCCACGCAGAATGTTAAACAGCTGCGGAAATTTGTAAATATGTGTTTTATAAAAAAAATTTCCCAGAGGGGTCAGTTTATCCGGCGGTGTTACACCGTGATATGCATTCGGGGTTTCGGCAGTATTCTTATCCAGGCGAAAAAGATACATATTAAAAACCCGGCCGTTCTTCCCCATAATCGGTGTTTTAACGATAATACTTTCCCGGAAGTTATAGCGCACGATTAATGCTAACGTTAGCCAAAAAGGCAGTGTAAGGAGCAGGCAAATTACGGCAAAAGAGATGTCTATCAAGCGTTTAATTCCCCATTGCCAAAGCATCATTTTTTCCGGAAAGGCCCGTACCAGGGAATAGCCGGCCAGTTCGGGGGATTTACCGGCAAAGATGCTCTGCAGAGAAGGTAAAGTTTTAATGACCACCTGTAAACGGTCGCAGACCCCGATAATATTGAGCAGGTCTTCCCGGGCGGTATCCCGGATCGCAATAATGATCTCTTCGATTTTATGCTCATAGATCAAATTTGGCAAATCCTTGTATCCTCCCAGGAGCGGATAATTCTCGAACGTAGCGCATTTTGCCTTTCGATCGACCACACCAACGATCCTGTGAAGCATGTGGGGGTTTTTCTCGATGTCCCGAATAATATTTTTCGCCTGGCGGGTAGTGCCGATTACCAGGGTATTTTTAAAAGAATACTCGAAGAGATGGTATTTCTTCTCGACAACGATAATCAGCATCCTTGCAGCATTCACCGCGATACCCATAATCACCCAGTAAAATGCCAGGGTAGATATTTGATTGCTGTTGAACATTGTTCTTTCAATGGCATCGCTGTTCATTAAAAGATCTATGTTCATCAGGATCAAAATAAAAAATATTCCAAATGAGATGATTTTACTGACGCGAAGAATTTTATCATAGCGGGAGACGTCCCAGGTCATACGATATAACCCATTCAACCAAAAAAGAATAAGCCAGGCACCGGTAAAAACCAGCCAGACCGGGGCGGTAAAATAATCCTGCAGCGATTTAATGGTCAGCGGATTAATCATTCCCGATTGAAATTTAAACCACCAGGTAAGATACATCGCAAAGTTTATCGAGATAATATCCCCGCAAAGAATGGCAATTTTATGCCAGACCGAATCGGCATGAATTTGCGGACGAATTGCTGCCCGGGTTTCCAG
>JAUIFT010000160.1 GCA_030430345.1 Calditrichia bacterium
TCCGGAAAATCATATGCGCATGACCGAAATACGTGCTGCCAAGATCGAGAAGATCAATGAGTTTGTGGAAGCCCCGGAATTACACGGCTCAGCAAAGGGTGATGTATTAGTGATTAGCTGGGGCAGCACTTACGGAACCGTGCGCACCGCGGTGGAACAATTACAACGAGACGGGAAGAAGGTATCCTATATCCATCTCCGTTGGTTGAATCCGCTTCCGACCGTTTTGGATACGCATATCAAAAATTTCAAAGAGATCCTGATCCCGGAAATGAATATGGGGCAGCTACTGCAATTAATTCGCGGCAAATACGCGATTGATGCAAAAGGATTTAATCGGGTAACCGGCCAGCCATTGGTGGTTGCAGAGTTGAAAGAAGCTATTGAAAACTTGTTATAAGGAGCAACAAAATGGCAGATAAAGTAAGCAGCAAACCGCAAAAGGTTAATTTTGGCTCTGATCAGGATGTTCGCTGGTGTCCCGGTTGTGGGGACTACGCGATCCTCAGCCAGATGAAAAAAGTGCTTCCGGAACTGGGTATCCCGAAAGAAAAAATCGTTTTCATTTCCGGCATTGGCTGCAATGGCCGCTTCCCCTATTATCTCAGCACTTACGGATTTCATACATTGCACGGACGCGCGCCGATAGTTGCTTCCGGCGTTAAGCTGGCAAATCCGGAACTCTCCGTATGGGTGATTACCGGTGATGGAGACAGTCTCAGTATCGGCGGGAATCATTTAATGCACCTGATTCGCCGAAATATGAATATCAATGTTATTCTGATCAATAATCAGATTTATGGTTTAACCAAGGGGCAGTATTCACCAACATCTCCGCTGGGCAAGGTCACTAAAACAACCCCTTATGGCTCCCTGGACCGCCCGGTTAATCCGTTATCGCTGGTATTAAGCGCCGGGGCCTCATTTGTCGCCCGCACGATCGATCGCGATACCAAGCACATGGCCCAGACATTTCGGGAAGCTGCGGCCCACAATGGCTGCTCCTTTGTGGAAGTATTCCAAAATTGTAATATTTTCAACGATGGTGCTTTCCAACAGTTAACCGACCCGAAAACCAAGCTGGAAAAACTCGTTTATCTGCAACATGGCGAGCCGTTGATTTATGGCGCGGAAAAAGATAAAGGGTTACGTCTGAATGGGTTTGAAGCCGAGCATGTCGACCTGGCAAATGAGCAAGATCGGGAATCATTGATTGTGCATGATGAAAGCCAAAGCAGTGATGTTTATTCCTATATGCTTTCCCGCATGACGGAGAATCCGGCACTGCCGACGCCGGTTGGCGTTATCCGGCGGGTTTCCCTGGATACTTATAACGAGAACTTTTTACGGCAGATTGATGCCGTTAAACAGAAAAAAGGGAAAGGGAATTTGAAGCAATTGTTAATCAGTGGAGATACCTGGAGTGTCGATTAGTTTCCTTTGAATTATAGTTTACATAAAAAAGGCGGCATTCCCTAAGGAATGCCGCCTTTTTTAATTATAAAAGGTGCCTAGTTAATCAAACGAATACTCATTGGATAACGATAAGCAACCCCTTCATTTGCTTTCAATGCGCCAATAATAGTGACGATCAACCAGAAGACAGCAAGTGCTCCCAATATGAAAACACCAATAACAACGAACATAAGAATAAAACCAACGATGGCATAAATCGTCGTTGCGATTTGGAAATTAAGCACTTCTTTCGCCTGATCTTCGACAAAAGACATATTCTCTTCATCTTTTTTCATCAACCAGATGACCAGTGGTGCAATGATATTGCCAAACGGAATAACAAGTCCGACGAACACACTAAGGTGGCTCAGCATCCCCCAGGTCTTTTCATCCTTGCTTACTTCTCCGGTTGATACCGGTACTTCAGTTTGAGGCGTGGTCTCTTCGCTCATACTTATCCCCTTCCAGGAATTCGGTTAGCTGTTTAAGTTATTATTAAAATAGATCTTTAGGCTATGTCCGCTTAGAGATTAACAAAATTATTTTTTAAATTCAATACTTCTAATGAGTTTTTTACGCCAATGACCACTGAAACCAGAGCATTGCTGACAATATAATCGCAAAATAAAGAATCAGTGCCAGATAGGCTTTTACCCAACGGCGTTCATTCTCCAGTATCTCTCTCCAGGTCAACATCAACTTAGCAGGCGGGGCATCAGCTTCGATCGGCTTGACCGTGGATATCAGCCAGGTTACAGTCATTGTCACAACCAATCCAAAAGCATTCCACCACATCCAATAAACACCGCTGTAAAACACCCAGACAAATCCATTGAACGCAACGCCGGAGAGAATTCCCCAAAAGACGCCACGGGTATTCGCCTTACGGATTAATATGCCGGCCAGAAAAGCAGCGAGTATTGGTCCGTAAAACGCTGAGCCAATTTTATTTATTGCCTCCACAATTGTATCGGAAATTTGGTCGGAGTAAAAAGCAAAGAAGGTAATCACGATTCCCCAGAGAACCGTTACCCACTGCCCGGCGCGCAGGTCATCGGCATCGATTGAAGAAAAAGGGCTGACAAAATCGCGCATTGTGGCTGCGGAAAGCGAGTTTAATACCGAATCCAGGCTGGACATGGTCGCTGCCATCAGGGCGGCGAAAAGCAATGCCTTGACCCCATGGGGCAGATGAATCAAAATATACTGGGGCACCAGGTAATCCAAATTTTCCGCCGGCACCGCTTTTTGCAACTCCGGTGAAACCTGGTAAACAGCGCCGACCGCCATTCCCAGCACAATGTAGAGCATTCCCAGGGGAAAGCGGGAAAAACCATTAATCAGTAACGAGCGCCGCGTTCCTTCCACGGACTCCGCGGAAAGCTCCCGCTGCACCTGGCTTTGATCCGTACCGTAATAGGAAATAAACAGAAAAAAACCGCCGATCAAGAAACCCCAAAAGGGCGTATCGGAACCATCCCCCAATCCGGAAGACCAGTCTATAACATGCAATCTTTCCGCCGGCAAAGTGCCAAAGACTGCCGCGAAACCACCGACCTGATCAACGGCAAAGTAGATGCAAAGAATAATGCCGGCGACCAAAACAAACATTTGAATGACATCGGAGTAGACAACGGCTGGCATCCCGCCGATAACGTCGTAAACGATAGTCACTACGCCGATGATCAGTATCGTTTGCCAAAGCGCGATTTCCAGACAGGCGGAGAGCACAATCGCCGTTGCATAAACCACCACGCCGGCAGCGACCCCTCTGCTCACCAGAAAGACCCCGCTGACCAGGTAACGGATAGACGGCCCGAAACGCATCTCCAAATATTCGTAAACGCTCACTAATTCCAGCTTACGGAATAAAGGGATCAGCACAACCATTACGACAATCATCGACAATGGCACTGCCAGTTCATACTGCAGCCAGGTTAAGCCACCGCCGGGTTTTAATGCGACAAAGGCCGGCTTCGATATAAAGCTAATTGCCGAAGTTTGTGTCGCCATGGTTGATATGCCGATGGCCCACCAGGGAATATTCCGGCCTCCCACGTAATAATCCGCCTGAGTGGTGTGGTTCCGCCCGATATAAACACTTAACAGAACGATGCCCGCCAGGTAGGTAATGATGATCAGCCAATCATAGAAATTCATTTATTATCCTGCAAAAGCGCGCCGCTTTATTCGGCATGCGGGAAAGAATAGTGGTCAATTTTTCGCTGGATTATACAGACTTTTCGGGAATAATTCAATAGCGGGTGGAAAGAGGAAATTCGGCACGTTCACAAAGGAACGTGCCGAAAAATAGTTACAATGCGGTTACCCGTAATCGCTGCTGAACTTTGAAATAAGCAAACCAGCAGATCGCGGCAACAATGCCAACCATTACTGCCCCTTCCGGAAATCCTTCCCAGAGCCAATGAACCCCGCGATCATTCCAGGATACATCGCCAAACGAAAATGGAATGCAAGACAGGAATATTGCCAGGATTAAAAGCGTTGTACGTAATTTCAACAATTTCTGCGTTTTTTGAAGCGTTTTCATTTCTTCCTCCGGTTCGAGAGTTTCTTTCATTTCAGTTGAAATATCCGGCAATGAATGTTCGCTGTATTTTTCAGCAAATTCAGGATGTTCTGCCAGATACGTTTCCACCAGCTGCCTGCTGTCTTCACTCATTTCTCCGGCATAATAGAGCGGTAATAAATCCAGTATTACATTTTCCGTTACTTTCATGACGGTTTTTCCTCCTTTATTTCGGAAAGAGAAGCCAGCTTAATTCTGGCACGATGGATCTTTACTTTGACAAGATTCACGGAAATACCGAGCATATTGGCTATTTCTTGATGGTACAATCCTTCGACAGATCGCAGAATTAACATGGTGCGATCTGTCTCCGGCAGCTGTTGCAGATTTCTTCGCAGATGATTCAGTTCGGACCGCTGCTCATTTAGCGTTTCGGCCAGCGGTGCCGGATCAATCAGCGTCTCATCCAGTATAGCTTTTCGCCGCTGCTTCCGTAACCCCTGCAGATATAAATTGCGCGCAATTGTAAAGAGGTATACTTTTACCGTTTTCAGGATCAGCTTATTCGGCGCCGTCCAGACGCGGACAAATGTCTCGGAGGTAATATCCTTGGCGTCATCGGCATCGCCGCAGAGCCAGAACGCAAATCGGAAAACATCCTCACTATAACGCTGATATAATTCCTGAAAACCGGTTAATTGATCACTCATATCTATACTATCCACCAATTCCCTGAAGGTTACAAGAGATAATGATATTTCCTGTAAAAAACTTTTTTCACCGGATAAAAAATAGTCGTAATTCTTATGTAACGATATTATTTCTGCAGGGAATTGTTACTGTTTTGTGAGGATTTACTGCGCTCCCGCTGTCTAATTTGGCACAATAAATTATCAGGCAGAGGAGAATTAAAATGCAAACCACCGACAAAATACTGATCATCGAAGACGATCAAAACATTGCGGACGTTATCGAAATTCACATTAAAGATCTCGGCTACAAGCTGGATCGGGCCATTGATGGGCGAAGCGGCCTGGAAAAAGCAGTATCCGGCGATTATGCCCTGATTATTCTCGATTGGATGCTTCCGGAGATGGATGGCCTGGATGTTTGCAAAAACTTTCGCCTGGAGGATAAATACACGCCGGTCCTCATGCTAACTGCCCGCACCGATGAGATGGACAAAGTGCTCGGCCTGGAGTTTGGCGCAGATGATTACATTACCAAACCCTTCAGCGTTCGCGAGTTGGTCGCCCGGATTAAAGCGACATTGCGTCGCCTGGAAGTTGATAAAAGAGAGCTGGAAAAAGAAAGCGAGAAAGAGCGGCTGCTGTTTGGAGATTTGAGTATTAATCTCACCAAGCGAAAAGTAACGCTGGATAGCCAGATTGTTGAACTGACCGCAAAGGAATTCGACCTCCTCACCCTTTTTGCCACCAATCCCGGCAGAACCTACAATCGGCAGGTATTACTGGATTTGGTTTGGGGCTACCAGTATGACGGCTATGATCATACTGTTAATTCCCACATCAATCGTCTGCGTAATAAAATCGAAAAAGACCCGGCAAATCCCCGCTATTTGAAAACACTCTGGGGGGTGGGATACCGTTTCTCTGAGCCGGAGGAGTTAGTCCAATGAAACTATTCTTTAAATCATTTTACGTAAAGTTGTCGATCATTTTCCTTTGCCTGTTGTTGGTAATGGGTGTTATTCAGATCCTGATGACAGCCGATGCATCGAAAAGTTTTCACACCCGCGCGGGGCAGACGCTGAATGAAAACCTCGCCCGCGGGATGGTCATAGATTTTGAAGCGCAGTTAAAAAACGGCATTGATATGGCAGCAATGGAAGAGATGATCCATTACATGATGGTGATTAATCCGAAAATCGAAATTTATTTGCTGGACAATGCCGGAAAGATCCTGGCGTTTTTTGCCGAGCCCCATAAAAAGCTGCAGGCTGAATCAGTTTCTCTTGCCCCGATTGAAGCCTTCATTCAAGGCAGCAATGAAGCATTGATTTTGGGTGACGATCCCCGTTATGCCGGACGCCAGAAGGCCTTCTCCGCTGCCCCCTTAAAGATCGCAGACAAAGATGGCTATCTTTATGTAATTATTGAAAGCGAGCAGTTTGATGCCGCGACCGAGCAAAATCGTGCTTCATTTATGACCAGCACCATGATTCGCGGCATCACCGTTAGCGTGTTAGTAACCGGACTGATCGGCTTAATCCTCTTTGCATTAATGACCCGGCCCATTCGCAAGATGACCGACGTTGTTCGCGATTTCGAAAAAGGGAAGCTAAATGAACGAATCCCTGCCTCCGGAGATGATGAGTTGGGGCACCTTGCGAACTCCTTCAATCACATGGCGGACACTATCGTTGCCAACATGGATGAGCTGAAACGCACTGACCGATTACGGAGGGAATTGGTTGCCAACGTCTCCCATGATTTGCGGAGCCCCATGGCGTCAATCAAAGGATATCTGGAAACGATCTTGATCAAGGAAGACTCTATCCAGCCGGAAGACCGCCGTAAATACCTCCGTTCGGTGTTGAACATCTCCACTATGCTGGAGCA
>JAUIFT010000161.1 GCA_030430345.1 Calditrichia bacterium
AGTCAGTAACATTTCTTCTGCCCCATTAGCATCGAGGTCTGCCACCTTTACCGATTTGATTTGCCCATACCGTGCAGCGGGCAGAGATGCCGGAAAATTCGGCTGAAAGAAATTCACATCAATCGTAAACGTCATCGATGTGCCACGCTTTGAAAAGTTTTTAATGGTAATATGGCTATTGGCGCGATTATAGTTACTCTGGCTGCCTGGAATGCTTGAAATCGAGAATTCGTTTATGGGCGCTTCTTCGGCAAAAAGTGGTGCGGCATTATCTTCAAACCAGAGGTCCAGAGATGTGCCTAATTCCGAACCGGCCCCTCCGCTGAGGAAATCAAATTCGGCCCCGATATCCTGGGAACCGTCAGCCTCTTCGAGATCAACGCCCCGGAAATCCGGATCCGCATTGATGCGGTTTTCAGCGCGATTCGCTTCAATCACCCGTTCATCAATATGCCAGATAAGCACACCGCCGCCAGGCAGAGCGATGTCCGGATTTAGGACATCGACCAAAACGCCGGTGCTATCGCTAAAAAGAACCTCATCGGCAAAATTGGATTCGAGAATTTCCCGCATTGAAACCAGCTCCCCACGCTGATCGGATAGCACTGCCTGGATACTGTCAATGCTTACTTCACCAGCCACCCGGTTCTCCAGCAGAAAATATTCCTTTTCACTGATCGGCACTTTGTAGATGCGTTCATTTTCTTCGGTAAGCACGCCGTGAATGGTTACCTGTTCATCCTGCGCCTGTTGAATGCGAATTGGTGTTTCCCAACCAGCATCTATGCGCGTCCAGGCCATGGGCAGGGAAGGAATCAAGCCATCGCCGTTAAAAAGGCCGGCATCCATCAGCGCAAATCGACCGACCCCACTGCGCCGGGTTTCCGGGCTAAAGAGATCCAGAAAACCCAATTGGGAGCCGAGATTGGAAACTAAAATGCCATTCAAGCCAAGTTGAATGCCCTCCTGAGATTCTGTTTCCGGCAAAATGATCCCATTACTGATAATCTCGCTCCCACCTTCTACGGAAATGCCATCCACCCCCAAGGTGCGGGAAAGGAACTGACTGGTAATAAACAGTGAGGGAATGTCCTGCGGCGTTTCATCAAAACCGAAATCAACATCCCGGCCGACGCCTGCATGGAAAACAATCACTGATTCATATTGGGAGAAATCAATCGCCGGGTCCGCATCTGCTTTTTCCAGGGCATCCCTTAGCAGGCGGGCAATCCCTACATCAATATCGGCAACGGAAGTATTGGGATTGTAGCTGCTCATCTCTGCATCCAGCTGATAAGCGCTATTTTGTTCCCGCGGGAAAACGTCATAGGTCATTTCCAGCGCACCGCGGCTGCTCCGGTAAAAGTAATTCCGGGCAAACTTCAGATGATCTTCAAAATAACTGCGATTATGCGGCGGCGGGTCAATACGGAATGATTCGGTATTTTGACTCAAATCGAATTTGCCATTGCCGGTAGTGTTGTCGTCATCATCCGCCTGGAATTCTACACGGATCGCTAAAATTTTTAAGGTGTCGGGAGTGTCAAAAGGGGTGGCAATTAGCGGTGAAAAAAACATCATTCCAAAAAGACCGGCGAACCACCATACTGCTGTGATCTTCATAGTATTAACCATTACCTCGAATTCGCATTCCATAAAGAAAGGCTGCTCCGAATTTTTCGAAACAGCCTTTAAAAATGTTATTTATTAGTACTTAGAATCTGGCCATCAAAGAGAAACGCATCGTGTCGGAAAGCGGATGCTCATCGACGGAAGCGAGGATGTAGCTAAAGTCTACGCCCACAAAGGAAATCCGGAAACCACCGCCGAATGTCCAAAATCGACGATCGCCATAATTCGGATCCTCATAGAAATAACCGGCACGAAGAGCAATCAGATCGGTATACCAGTATTCAAATCCCAGGGCATGGGCCAGGCGATTGAACTGATCACCATCTCCCCACGCAGTAGCAAAGTAGGAGAGGAAACTGTCGCGGCGTTTTTCGTCATCACGCGGCACCATCAGGCGATTGATGTCATAAGCAAATGTCAATTTGTTAAATTCCGAATCAAGAATCTTATATGCCAGACCCAGACGAATATTCATCGGAATCGGGTCCGCTTGTTCTTTATCGATGTAGGTAATTTTCGGACCAACATTGGAAAGATTTGCACCAAGGCTGAGACGGTTAATAAAACCTGGCTTGTAAAGCACACCGAGGTCTACGGCAAAAGTGCTGCCCACACCTTTACTTTGCTCCGTACCAACCTGAACTGGCGAGAGTCGGGAGAGCACGTATTTCAGATTCACACCAATACCGAGATTTTCCTGCGCTTTTACCGCATAGCTACCGGAAACGGCGACCTCGTTACTGGAGAATTCTCCAAGAACGGTGCCATCGTCACTGGTCTGGGTATTGTCACCATAGTTGATAAACTGGAGTGCAAAACCAACGGTGCCAATATCGTCCATGTGATACCGGGCAGCGGCATAATCATAGTAAAGGTCACTGAAGTTGAACTGCGGCAACCAGTTCACGTGCATCAATGTTGCTTCACCCTTGCTATCGACTTCCGGATCGTTATACTGGAAGGCGAGGCCGGCCGGATTCCAGTAGATGGCATTTGCATCAGCTGCAGTCGCCAAACCGGCTTCCCCCATACCACTTTGGCGGGCGCCAGGGTTAATCAACAAGAACAATGCCGTTGCTTCGCCCTGTGCAAAAATCGGAGACAAGCCGGTCAACATCAGCATCGTGATTGTCAAGGTTTTCAGAAAAGATTTCATTACAGATACCTCCTGCTAAATAAACAAAAAAACCGAACGGATGGATTCTTTCCACTTCCCTTCGGCCTTCTAAGTGGATGCCCTTAAAATAATTGTTAAGGATACTATTATCATCAAAAAAAATAGTTAATTAATTGTTGCTCAAACTTCTAATTTCCTTAACAAATTTCTATAAGCATCTCCTAATAATGTAATGAAAAGCTTTAAAGCGAACCAATTTAGATGTTCCGGCAGAATAAATCAAGCGATTTTTTGTCAATTAAAGCATTTTTTCACATGCCTGCCTGATTTATTTCACCCGGCTATATTGGTTGCCAGCAAATTAAAATAACGTGATACAGCTAACGTTTTTCCACTTTTTCTATCTGGCAATTCACCGGCTGTATTAAAGTATCGGCAGCGAATGCCGGATATTTAGAACAACGGTTATTTTTCAGCGAACGATTCAGCTTGTTCCTGTATATTAATAGTATAACCAGGTCAAAGTGTTCCCGGGAAAAATGCCCATATAAAAAATACCGATCAGCGCAATCAGAAGAACCAGGCCCACTTCTGGCAAAATTGAACCACTCTCCCGCTCTTCTGTTGCATCCTGAAAATACATGGCGACAACCACGCGGATGTAATAGTAAACAGACAGGAGGGAGTTCAGGGCACCGATGATCACTAAGGTCTGAAAGCCGGATTGATAAGCAGCTTTAAAGATATAAAGCTTCCCCATAAATCCACCGGTTGGTGGAAATCCTGCCAGGGAGAACATACAGACAGTCATTACCAGCCCCAGTAGCGGCTGGGCTTTTCCTAAGCCGGCATAGTGCTTAATGTCGACAAACCTTTCGCTTTTACCACTCACGATGCCGGCAACGGCAAAAGCGCCGATATTCATAAACATATAGACGATCAGGTAAAAAAGAACCGCGGAAACCGTAACATCATTGGCAGCGACGATACCGATCATAATATAACCGGCATGGGCGATACTGGAATATGCCAGCATTCGCTTGATATCGGATTGCACCAGGGCGATCAGGTTACCACCAGTCATTGTTATCACCGTCAGCCACCAGAGCAATTCGCTCCAGATCGGTTCGGAAGACCCGGCAGCGTCAATAATTACGCGCAGAATTGCCGCAAAACCAGCGGCCTTGGCACCGACGGCCATAAACGCCGTTACCGGCATCGGAGCGCCCTGGTAAACATCGGGCGTCCACATATGAAACGGCACCAGGGCCACTTTAAAGGCAAAGCCGATGATCATCAGCGCAATGCCAAAGGTGGCCATCATACCGGGATTGCTATTCTGCGAGAGGAAATTGGCTATTGCTTCCAGGCTGGTAGAGCCGGCAGCACCGTACAGCAAGGCGATGCCATAAAGGAGAAATCCGGTGGCGAAGGCGCCGAGCAAAAAATATTTTAAAGCAGCTTCCAGAGAGCGGCGGTTGAACTTGCGGAAACCGGCCAGGGCATACAGTGCAATCGACATGGTTTCTAATCCCAGGAAGAGGCTCATCAGGCTGTAAGCACTGCCCATCAACATCATGCCGACGGTCGCGAAAATGACTAATGGTGTAAACTCGATAAATTCGATGTCTTCCTGCGCTGAATAGCTGTTCACCAACAACAAACAGAGCGCGGCAGTTACCAGAATGATAAAGTTAAGGATAACCGTCAGTTTATCGAGATAAATCATTCCATAAAAGAATACCTGGCCGCCTTCCGTTACCATCGTCAACAAATAAAAGTTACTGATAATCGACAAGATGATGCCCACAATCCCAAGGTACGAAAGCAGCGTTTTTTTCATCCGGGGGGCTAAAACTCCCTGCACCAACAGATAGATGCCGGTAAAACTCATCACGATCATCGGTAATATTGCCAGGAAGTCGGCATTGCCAATATTAATTTTAACCACTGTATTTCCTTTCCAAACTTTTCTCTATCGCGGCAGCAGCTTAAATCCGCTTAATCTCCCAGGAAGTCACTCAGCATCGGCTTCCGGCCTTCGCTGACCATTTCCGCTTTTGCCTTGTTCGCTTTTTCTATCAGCGCTTCAACGGTCTTTTCAGTCTTTGCGGTAAAAGTAGAGGGATAAACGCCAATCCAGAAAATCATCAGAATGACCGGAACCATGATAGCTATTTCCCGTGCATTGAGGTCGGTGAGAGATTTATTCTTTTCCGTTAATGGGCCGAACATTACCCGGCGGAACATCCAAAGCAGGTATGCCGCAGCGAAAATAATACCGACGGTTGCGACAATCGTAAATACCGGGTAATTGCCGTAGCTGCCAACCAGAATCAAGAATTCACCGACAAAGCCATTGGTACCGGGTAAACCGAGGGAAGACAAACAGATAATCAGGAAGAATGCGCTGAATACCGGCATTACCCGGGTAACCCCGCCAAACTCGCTGATTTCCCGGGTATGACGCCTTTCGTAGATCATCCCAACAGCGAGGAAGAGCGCCCCGCTGGAAACCCCATGGTTGACCATTTGCAGAATGCCCCCTTGCATACTGGTAACCGTCATGGCAAACATACCGAGAATAATAAAACCGAGGTGACTCACAGATGAGTAAGCGACAAGCTTTTTAATGTCGGTTTGCACCATTGCGACCCAGGCGCCGTAGAGAATACCGATGACACCGAGCCAGAGAAATAAAGGCGTAAAATATTCCCAGGCTTGCGGGAAAAGTGTCAAATTAAACCGCAAGAGGCCGTAAGTGCCCATTTTCAACAGTACTCCCGCCAGGATGACGGAACCGGCGGTCGGCGCTTCCACGTGGGCGTCCGGCAGCCAGGTGTGAAAGGGAAACATCGGCACTTTAATTGCAAAAGCGAGTGCAAAAGCCAGGAACAACCAGATTTGCGCGCTGAAGGATATTTTTAAATTCATCATTGCCATCAGGTCAAAACTGTAGGCACCGGTGTAGGTATTATTGAGGATGTAGAGAAAAACGATGGCGACAAGCATTAGCACCGAGCCAACCATGGTGTAAACAACGAACTTCAAGGCGGCATAAATCCGGCGTTTGCCGCCCCAAACCCCAATCAGGAGATACATCGGAATCAGCATCGCTTCCCAGAAGAGATAGAAGAGAATAAGATCCAGGGAAATAAAGACCCCGAGCATCGCCGATTCGAGAATCAGCATGGCAATCATGTATTCCTTCACCCGTTCGGTGATGGAGTTCCAGGAAGCAAAAATAGCCAGGGGCATGATGAAGGTTGTCAGGACGTATAGCAGAATACTCAAGCCATCCATACCAACATGGTAGGAGGCGCCGATGGCCGGTATCCAATCCATCTGTGTGGTAAACTGCATTGCAGCACTGTTGCCGTCAAACATTACAAAAAGCGGGATCGATGCCAAAAAGGTAATCAACGAGACCAGTAGTCCCCAGGATTTAACCAGTTGTATCTCCGTGCGGGGAATTGCCAGCAATACCAACGCCCCAAGTGCCGGCAGAAAAGTTACCCAATTCAGTAAACTAGACATTTCCATCTATGAGAATCTCCATTTATTATCTTCACCACCATCGACCGCCTTAACGGAAGATATAATATGCCAGAATCAAAATTACCCCGACCACCATGACACTGGCATAATGCTGCACATAACCGGTTTGTATCCGGCGCGCGATCAGGCTTAACAGCCAAACGATTTTGCCGGCCGAATTGACAAAACCATCGATCACCCGGGTATCGAAGAAGTTCCAGAGCCATTGGCTGAAGCGGACTATCGGGTTGAGAATGCCGGCTTCCAC
>JAUIFT010000162.1 GCA_030430345.1 Calditrichia bacterium
CGAAGTAGTATCAACAACCATAAATATACAAAATTAAAACCGGATTTGTATAATTAATTTGTGATTTACCGTTGTCCGTCGTTAACGATATCGAGATTTTTTTTCAGTTCTTCTTTAATGCGTTCATTGGTCGAGTCCTGCTCTGCTGCCGTCGCTTCATTTTGCGGCATGGCATAAAGCTGATTCGGCGTTTCAGTGACTGCATCTTCCTGGATTGCCGGGGCAGAGAGGATCGGTTTATCTGTATCGGAAATATTGACGCTATCCGGATTAAGATCAAACAGCGTAAAGAAAGACACCAAAGCCAGAACAGCTGCAAATCCGACGGCGGGCATCTTCCAACCGCTGAAAAAGTCCGGAAATAAGCTACCGGACGAGCCGGATGAATTTGACTGGCTGATTCGTTGGTGTAATTTATGGTCAAAATCCACAGATACTGTTTGGGCGGAAAGATTCGTCATGCTTTGTCTAATTGTCTGCATTCTCCCGACCGTTTCCCGGCATCCCGGGCACTCGTCAAGATGCGTTTCCAGATCTTTTTGAGCCGACAAAGCAAGCTCCCCATCAATATAGCTAGAAAATAGCTCCTCGTAATTGTTACAATGGCGCATAGGCATCCCTCATCGTGTTTCAATTATCCCTTTGAATGATTATCGTTCTCAAACAAGAACTTCAGGTCCTCCTGAAGTTTCAGACGCCCCCGGTTTACACGGGATTTTACCGTTCCCAATGGTATGTTCAGGATCTGACTTATCTCCTCATAAGCGAATCCCTGAACGTCCCGTAATAAAATAACTTCTTTAAACTTTGGCGGCAATTTGTCTATTGCCTGTTGAATAATGCTATCTTTGATACTCCCGTCCACCGCTTGATCTGGTGTCCGTTCTCCATCTGGAATATCAAAATCCCTTTCATCATTCACAAAATTACTAACGCTGAAAATTTTACGCCGCTTCCGCCGTCGAAGTTCAGTTTTTGCCAAATTTCCGGCAATGGTATATACCCAGGTTGAAAATTTTGCGATCTCTTTGTAATAGTGTTTATTTTTAAACACCCTTAAAAAAGTTTCCTGAACAATATCTTCCGCATCGACACGATTATTCACAAAACGGTACACATAATTCAATAATTGATCTTTATATCTGCGCACCAGAATATCGAAGGCCTGAACATCACCTTGCTGGAATTGGGCAATAAGCGTCTCATCAGTGACCTTATCAGCTCTCAAAGTTTCTTTTTTCATCATCAGAAACGTAAATTTTTACCGTCGGAATTTACTAAAGTTCCGCAATTTGATCATTTTAACTCAATTAATTTCATCAGCAGTAAGTCCATAATAATTTCGGGTTTAGCATTCCCGGACTTTAACGCCTTGTCACTTTCGTGAATTAATTGAATTGCTTTATTTAAGTGTTTCAACTGCCAGTTGGACAATTCGCGGATATATTCCTTGAATTGCCGGGGGTAGATTTTCAATTTCTCTTGAATTTTCCGCTCTTCCCGAATACCGCTTTGATAAAAACCGCGGATTTTCCAGAGCATCATAATATGACGCAATAAGAGAAATTGAATAGTACCAGGGCTCTCGCCTTTCTCCAGTAAATTTTTTAAAATAAACAACGAGCGGTCCATCTGCTTCCGGGCGATGGCCTGGGTTAACTCAAATACGTTTTGGTTGACATAAACCCCAACAACTTTTTCAATATCCCCGGAACCGATTTCTTTTTTATCTTTAAAGAAATTAGCCACCTGAGCAATCTCGGTACGGAGATCATTTATCTTTTCTCCCACCAGATACAAAAGAGTATTCACCGCATCCCGGGACACTGATTTATCATACTTTTCGAATTCACTGCGAACAAACTCATTCAGTTCATTTTCCCGCAGGGGTAACAGATTAACTGTCACCGACTGCTGCGCAATGTTCCGGTATTTCGCCTGGGAGATATTATCCACGCCGGCAACAATTACCAGGCAATTATTACTATCCGGCTTTTTTAAATACTTAATCAATTTTTCCGGATTGGGGTTGCGCATATTCTGATAATCTTTCAGAACGATCATCTTTTTATCCGAGAACAAACCGCCGCCGGCCAGCAATGCCAAAATATCATCCAGTGAAGCATCCTGGGCATAACGAATGTAGTAATTCATTTCCTTGTCGATTTTGCCCAGAAATTTTTTACTGATGGCAGTAATCAGTGCATCGATCAGATATACTTCTTCCCCATAGAGGAAATAAGCCGGTGCCAGCTCTCCTTTGCGGATAGCGGCGGCGGCCTGTCGATAGTATAGTTTATTTTGAGCTGCCATTCGGTATTTCTATCCAAACTGTTATTTTTGCTTTTCGCTGGAAAGGGCCTTATTCAGAAAGAGAGCAAATCCGCCCCAGATAACACCGAGAATTACGATCATAAAAATCATTGCAGAAAGGTCCATAATTTACTCCGCTTTCCTGTCCAGCCATTTAACGATTTGCTTATTCACGACAACCAATATCGCGATCAAAATGCCCCACTGCCATAGCGCTGTGCCGAGGCTAAAGGGACTAAAAAGGCTCCACCAGTGTTCGGCGTCCCAGTAGCGCTGGAACCACCAGACTAATAAAACCAACGCTTCCAGCGGAATCAAGTATTTCATTATCCCGTTGAACCATTTTCCGATAGCCAGGTCGTTCGTTTTTGCACTGAGATATTTTTCCCGGAATTTGTTCACGCCTGTTTTGATCGCTGCGAAGGCAAAAAAGGATCCACTAACGATCAGCCCTAGGCCCCATACCCAATCCTGGTTCTTGAAGAAAGTCATATTCCAGGCGGAGGGCAATCCTAGAACAGCGGTAAGTCCGGCAATGAGCAAGAGGGCTTTCTTGCGGTTAAATCCGAAATCCATGAACATTCGGGTAGAAAGTTCCAGCATGGCAATCATCGAACTGAGCGCGGCGAAAAACAGTCCCAGGAAAAACAGTGAGATTAAAATTTGCGCGCCGGGCAACTGGTTAAACAATTGCGGAATGACGATAAATCCCAGTCCTTCGTTGCCGGCTTGTAAAGCTGTAATTGCATCCGCGCTGGTCGGCGTTAA
This sequence comes from Calditrichia bacterium, assembly GCA_030430345.1. The sequence goes on from JAUIFT010000162.1 coordinate 3,082, forward strand.
GGAAAAGATCGCCGGAATGATTGCAATCGCAGCAATCAGAGAAGCGCTGTTATTTCCGAACCCGGTGATAAAAGCGTTCAGCGTGGTATCTTCTTTCGCTCGCATATAGACAGCGTAGGTCAGCACCAGGCCCCATCCGGCCCCGGTAGACCAGGCGGATTGCGAGAGCGCCTCCAGCCACATAATCGGGTCCAGTAAGGAGGCATTTTCAAAACCAAACAGGTAGTTTAGCCCTTCCGAGGCATTAGGAAGGGTTAGCGATCGGATCATTCCGATAACTAACAGCAGCAGTAACGAGGGCAGAAGAATTCGATTCGCTTTTTCAATCCCGTTAACGACACCGCGAAAGATGATTGTGGCGCTGGCCACCAAGGCGATTAAATGATAGATCGTCGGTTCGATTCCGGAGCTGGTAAATGCCTGCCAATACTGATCATGATTAATATTTCCGGTCAAATCTCCGCTAACAGCAGCGACAAAATATTTTAATGCCCAACCGGTTACTACGCAGTAATAGAACATAATCGCCATGGTGCAGATGCCGACAAACCCGCCCATCCAGGCATAGTTTTTTCCAAGGAAACTGCGGAAAGCCCCAATAGTACCTTTCCGGGTTTCTTTCCCCATGGAAAATTCAACCATAATTAAGGGAATAGACCAAAGCACCAAAAAAATGGCCCAGGGGATCAGAAATGCGCCACCATACTGACCGGCAAGCCGGGGAAATCGCCATATATTTCCGGCGCCCACCGCCATACCCAGTGTCGCTAACAGCAATGCCCAACGACTTGTAAACTGTTCTATTTTAGCCATAATTTACCTATATAATTTATATGTTTTTGGGGAATCATATAGAAACGACCGCTTACCGGAGCAATTTTCTTTTCCGTCTTATCAACCAATAAGCCCCTGGTTTCCCTAAATAAAGACGTTCCGGCAGGGTAGTATGTTTACCTGTAGAACAGAGCATATTAAGGAATTGTCGCCAAAGCTGAAAGTATAAATTTAATTTCGGAAAATTAAAATCAATGCAAACAGGCAGGGTTTAAAACATAAAAATGCCGACGAAAAGCAATCCGTTACCGATCGTCGACATTTCAAAATTAAATTAAATAGCCCGAAGGAATATTGAGGCGATGTTAAGAGGTGAAGAATATATACAGCATACCACCGATACTGACAACGGCACAATACAGGCCAAACCATTCCAGCTTTTGCCGTTTGATAATATTCAACATCCAGATAATGGCAAGGTATCCGGAAACAGCCGCGGATATAGTTCCTAATACCAGATTCATCATCTCACTGGCTGGTGGTGGGGTTTCCAACAGCTCTTTGAACTTCAGAATAGTTGCGCCCAAAATAATCGGCACCGACAACAAAAACGAAAACTTTGCTGCTGTTTCCCGGCGAATCCCCAACCATAGCGCTGTAACAATTGTTGATCCCGAGCGGGAGATACCAGGCATAATTGCAAAAGCCTGGGCAAAACCAATCATAACTGCGTGGGCCAAACTCATAAATTTTTTATTTTCTTCAGTATAACGGGCACTAAACATTAACAGGGCGGTCATTAAAAGTGCAAATAAAACGATTACCGGACTCGAAAACAATTGTTCGATGTAATCTTCAAAGAGCAGGCCGATAACTGCTGCTGGTATCGTTCCAATGACGATAAAAAAAGACATTGCCTTGTATTCATCAGCAGTGTTTTCGATTTTCATTCCATTTCCCAGAAAACTCGGTACTTGCGGTAACCAGCGAATCATTTCCCAGATATCTTTCCGGAAAACGACCATCACGGCCAGCAAAGTGCCAAAATGTACGAAAACATCGAAGGCTAATCCGCTCTCCTGAAAGTCCAGCATCATGCTAAACAGAACCAGATGTCCGGAACTGCTGATAGGTAAAAATTCCGATAATCCCTGAACAATTCCCAGAATAATCGCTTTGACAGTTTCACTCACTATAATTCTCCTTTACTACACGTATAAGTATTGTTCCGAATCCAAAAGATAGCGCTTTTCCATCGGGATGATGTTAGGTATATCAACTTCACCAGAACAACGAATTTCCGTTTCCATCAAAAAAGCCGGTAGCGGGCAAAAAAACACCCGGCACCGGCTATAAAAAAGGTAGATGCTATTTATTCATTCTGAACGAATCAAGGTGTCGTTAGCAGACGCATAATATCATTATAGAAAACAAAGACCATCAGCACCAGCAGCAATGCCATCCCCACCTGCTGGACCATCATTTTCGTTTTCAGGGCGAGGGGACGTTTCATTATCCCTTCGATAAGAATAATGACCAGATGCCCGCCGTCCAGCGCGGGAATTGGCAGGATATTAACAATTGCCAGAACGATACTCAATAAAGCAATAAACTCAACAAACTGCACCAGGCTTCGTTGGGCAATTTGGGTCGCAGCTTGTGCGATAGCGATGGGACCAGCGAGGGATTCCCGGGCATCTTCTTTTCCGGAAAGGAGGCGGCTAAAACCAAGGATATTCAGCTTGCCAAGCAAGATTGCCCGGTCATATCCTTTTATCATTGATGACACAAAGTCAATATCGCGGTAATCCTGCACATATGAGATGCCAATCCGGCCGAGCTTGGTCTCATTGCCGTCAGCATCCGTTTGCACCAGCGCCGTTGGGGTAATGGCCAGGGCCAGTGTGTCGGTTCCTCTCAACACTTTAAAATCCAGCGGTTTATCAGCGCTGGCGCTGACGATTTTAGTCATGTCAAACCAGCTGTTGATCGCCGTATCATTAATCGCTACGATTCGGTCATCACTCTGCAAACCGGCCTCAATCGCCGGGTAATTGGGAACAACTTCTCCGACAGCAGCCGGCCGCCAGGGGTATATCTGCAGTCGTTCCATATCTTTCAATTTCAGGTTATCCCAGCTTAATTCTTTAGTCAGGGTTTGACCATCACGACTGAGCTGAAAGATAATCGTTGATCCGAGATTATTAATAAAGGCTTCATTAACATCTTGCCAGACAGCAACTTCCTGGCCATTTATTTCGAGAATTTCATCATCGACCTGCACGCCGATACTATCCGCTAAACCGCCGGCTTCGACGTATCCGATTCTGGTAGTAGGATCAATCGGCTCTCCCTGGAACCAAAGCATCATTCCTAAAACACCGATGGCGAAAAGGAAATTCATAATTACACCAGCGGTAATAATAATAACTTTTTGGTAGGTCGGTTTAGCACGAAACTCATATGGCTCGGGGTCTTTATCCATCTGAGTGGCATCCATGCTCTCGTCAATCATTCCGCTCATTTTAACATAGCCGCCCAACGGAATTATCGAAATGCAATAATCCGTTTCACCGACTTTAACCCCGAATAAACGCGGGGGGAATCCAATCGAGAATCTCTCGACCCGCACTCCAAAAAGTTTGGCAGCTACAAAGTGGCCTAACTCGTGCACAAAAACCAGCACG
>JAUIFT010000163.1 GCA_030430345.1 Calditrichia bacterium
GGAAAGCACTGCATAATCCCGCACTATATTAAGCAGGCTACTATTGCGGGCATAATCCAGGGGGCTGATAAAAGCAATATCCAGTTCTTTGTTGAGCAGTGCCTGGCAATTTTCACTAAGCGATTGAGTCTTCAGGGAAAAGGGGTGGTCGATAAGAGCATTGCTAATGCCATACAGTATCGGTTGATTGATGATGTCGTCGCTAACGCCCAGGCGTATCATGCCAACTCCGGGTTAAAAATCAAAACTTTCAATTGGAAATTCTTACAACCCAAAATGTAAGCAGGGAAGAAAAGATTCGAAAGTGCTATTTATTTTGAAGGATTTTTTCCCGCTGGCAAAAAGAGAAAGCAGGTGGTGCCTTTGTCGATTTCACTCTCGTAATTTATCAACCCATCATTTTCTTTGACGATCTGATAAACAATGGAAAGTCCCAGGCCGGTGCCGAGTGTTTTCGTGGTAAAAAACGGGTTAAAGATGTGCTTGAGATTGTCCATCGAAATGCCGCAGCCATTGTCTTTGATTTGAACTTCGATGTAATCCGCTGCTTTGCCGAGGGCAATGTAGGGCGATATCAATGCTTTTGAAGAGGCACTGGCGCTGGCAATGGGTTGAATTGAAATAACAATCTCTCCCGCCTTACTAATCGCCTCAATACTATTCAGAAACAAGTTAACCAGCACTTGCTGGATTTGCGCAGGGTCGACCAGCGCGCGTGGTAAATTTGGATGAACCAGTTCCGTTAGCTTGATGTTATGCTCGCGGAAATTCTGGCGCATCAACCCGATAACTTCACTGAGAACGTCTTCCAGGCTACAAGGCTGGCGATTCGGTTTGGGCGGTTTGGCATAATGGAATAGGGTCCGTAACAGGGCATCCAGCCGGTTAACCAGGCGAATAATTCTTTGCACATATTCAGTTTTGGGGTCTTCCGGCAACAGTTCTTCTTCGAAAGTCTGCGCCAGCGATTTTATACCGGCCAGTGGATTGCGGATTTCGTGGGCAATACCGGAAGCCATTACGCCCAGTGAGGCCAGGCGGTCCACCCGGCGCATCTCTTCCTGGATTTCCTTGGAAAAAGTGATGTCCTTTAAAGAAACGATGTAACCTTCTTCGCCATTCATTTGATCTGTGAATTCCTGTACGGAAAAACCGACCAGATGCTTCTTGCCATTTTTGCCGCTGAGCTGCAATTCCGGGCGCTCCACGGTAAAGGGCGAATTGTTGACCGCCTGCATAATTTTTTCGATCGCTCTTTCACTAAGAATCTCCGCGAGCGGTTGGTGTAAAGCGGTTTTGTGGGGGACGTCCAGCAGGGCGGCGGCGTTCTCGTTTAAGTATTTGATTTTTAAATCTTTACTGATAACCAAAATACCGAAGCTTAATTGGTTGACTACCTGGTCAAGATATTCAAAGTAGAATTGCCAGACCTGATTGTCATCCTGCACCTTAGTCTCTTTACGCAGATAGCTAAGGATATAGGTGTGGATGAGAAAATGAGAGAAATTCTGGATCAGCAGATAATGAAATTCGGAGAATTTTTCCTGATCGGATTTTAAAACGCAGATCAAAAATCGGGTGTGATTTTGAATGACCACTGGATAGATAATAAACGATCGCACCTTGATGTTCAGGAAGGCGCTTAAGTGGGTAATAAACGTATTTTCTGTACTCACCCGGTTGAGTATGGTCGGTTGATGTAGTTTTACCGCTTTATGCAACAGGGGAATGTCTTCGGTATCCAACTGCCAATTTTCATCGAAGATACCGTCTGGTAAAAAAGATCGCAGTTGCGCATACTGGTCTTCGACAACTTCAAAGAGCAGGGTATAATGGGCCTTGCTTAGTTTGTGTATCGCTGTGAGAATTTCCCCGCTAAAGCTGTCCCTGTCCAGCTGAAAGATCGATTGATTCATCTTGCTGTAGAGTTGATTCAGGGTTTGCAGAGAATGTAGCGCGGGCATCTGCGAGGGAAAAAAGAAATCATCACTGCTTTCAAAAAAGCTGCTGGACTGCATGAGATTACGGCAGCGGACCTGGAGATCCAACCGGTGAAACGGCACGGTTAAATAATCGTTGATGCCCATATTGATCAGGCGATAGCGCAATCGGGTTGGTTTGTCTTTTACCAAAGCCAGGGTGGGAATATGGGAAAATTGCGGGTTTTCTCTTAAGAGATAGAATTGCTTGAATTGGGTTTCTTCATAAGGCAGGGTATCGATAATAATCAAATCGGCATCTGCCAGTTGGGATGCCGAATCTTCCAGGACCGCCACATTCACAAATTCGAAGTCGCAGTCCTGATTGTTTAATGCATTATGAATAAACTGGAAATATTTTTCCTCTTTTCCGAGTAATACGATTTTTGATGGCAAAGAGATCTCTCCCGATTAAGCTACCTGGAGAAGATGGACTTAAATTTTTCGTAATCCAGAATAACGATTTTTCCTTTTTGCTTTTTCAGATATCCCTGCACCATCAATGATTTGATAACGCGGGAAATTGTTTCGCGGCTGGTTCCGGCCATGTTGGCGAGATCCTGCTGCAAAGGCAATTCACTGATTTCCACCTGGCCGCGGCGAAAAACACCGGAATCTTCAGCGATTCTCAACAGGGTGCTGGCAACACGGCCGGTGGCATCCTGTAAGGACAATGATTTGATATGCTCATCGCTTTTACGAATCCGCTGCGCCAGTTCTTTCAGGAGGTTAATGGCAATTTGAGGATAATCCCGCAGCATTTGCAGAAAATCTTCCCGGCGAATAACCATCAATTCAGATTCCTCAATAGCAGTAACATTGGCGGAACGGGTTTGTCCATCCAGCAGGGACATCTCACCAAAAAAATCACCTTCGCTCAAGATGGATAGAATTACTTCCCTGCCATCATCACTAATGCGGGAAATTTTTACCCGGCCATCCAAAATAACAAACATGGTTGAACCGATTTCTTCTTCAATAAGGATCAGGTTGTCTTTGTGGTAACGTTGTTTACTGGCTACCTGGGTTATTTTTTCTAAATCCTTGTCGCTCAACTCAGAAAAAAGCGGAATTCCTTTTAAAATATCTACATCCATAAAAATTTCCCCATCAATATTGAATTATGTAGCCGTTTACATTGAAAGTTTGATTTATTTCTGGTAATGCTTCTTCAGCCGCCCGGCGGGAATCATAGCTGCCGATCAGGACGATATAGAGCGGAATACCTTCCCGGTCCTTGCGGATGATTTCAGTGTTTTTGTATTGTTGATTATAGAGTTTGCTGGTTTTTTCAGCATTTTCGTACGAGCTGAAGGCGCCTAACTGAATACCATAACTGGCGCTGATGCGCGAAGGTTGACGGTAACGGGGGCGTTCTTTGCTTTCGAAGTTCTTGCGATGTTTTGCCACCTTTATCGAAACAATTTCCTGGAAAGAATGTTGATCTTCCACAATCTTTCGAGCGGTTTCGTAATAACCTTTAGCAGCATAAAAAAGTGAAATGCGGGTGCGAATAAAGGATTGAAGCGCATCGTCGTTGGAAATTAAGTAGGCTTCCATCATTTGTGCGGTGGCCGCTTCGGCATCATCGATGAATAATGCATCGACAAATAGTTGCCAGTCCTGGTTTTGAATCGCATCATTTTTGAGATGATCGGAGAGGGTGGTAATATCATTGTTCCGGTAGAGGCCAGCCAAATCTGCGGGAGATTGGCTGTATAGCAAAGTTGAAGCGCAGAACAAGAAAAGGAAAATAGCTAATATTCGCTGTTGTCGGCAGGATGTGAATGTTGTAGACCTGTATGCTCGCATGATTTTGTCCGGAATATTTTCCTCAGTAGTTCTAACCCATTATAATCGGATCATAAATGATATCAAACAACAGTTTTTTCTTTTTTTTGAACAAAATCGAATGATTCCGATCAAAAAAATATTACATTTTTAAATTTATTACATTTTGTGGAATATAATAAGTGATTGTATCACATATTACAAAAAAAGGTTTGAATTTTTTGCGCTGGAAAAATTCAATTTAAGCGGAGATAATCACCAATAATAGCATAATATTACTGTTCTCTATAGGATGATCTGTAACGCTTGCGAACGGAAGGCAACCCTGAACTGAGGTAAGATATTTATATGATCCAACGATTTGACTTTTCGAAATCACTGAAGAAATTTTCCCGGCGCATTCGCGGCACCTGGCAGGCTTTTTTTCTGCCGGGCGTGGTAATGTATGCGGCTGCGCTCTTCCATAACTTTTACTTTAAACCGCCGCCCCCCGCAGTGTTGACGCCATTCCTGAGAAATCTCGATATCGCCAGTTATCTTATTGCCATTGTTCTCACTGTTATCGTTTTTAATCTGAAACGAAAATATTTTTCCCGGAGGTTTAGCCGCAACATTGTTGATAAGGCCCTGAAGCGAACACCGGATGCGGATGTTGAACAATTACTGAGCAGGGTTTTTAACGAACTGCAGAAAAAAATGCCGATCGTCTGGATGCTTGGGTTGCTTTTAATTATCGAGGGTGTTGTTTTTTACATGATTACGGCTTTAACCGGAAATATGAATATTTATTTCATGATTGGCGCATTTTCACTGCTAATCAATTACCCGCGCAGCGAAATGTTTGAAAACCTTGCTTTGTATGTGGTAGAGGAAAAAAAGATGTATCAACAGCAAGCAGAAGGGGAAGCGGCTAACGAAGCGGAAAGTGATGTTAGATAAGATATCGCGGTTTCGAAGGCGCTTTTCCTGTGGAGGCAATCTATGGGAGGAAACTGAAAAGATTGCTTCGTTGCTGTATTCTCGCTATTGCTGGTGCGGCTAATCAATCCTCAAGAAAAGTTCCCAAGACATCAGCACACACTTGATGCGCGTGGGGAAATCCAAAACGCCTTGCAGGGCGTTCATATCCCCATAATTCTCCAGCAAGGAGATTCCCTGCCGCCCTTTAAAAATATCAACAATATTAGTGGCGATATCTTTCGCGTCAGAAAGAGAGCGGGCTTTAAGCTGAGTGGTTAGCATGGATGATGATGCGATACTTAGAGCGCATCCCCTGGCGTCAAATTTAATGTCTGCTATGGTGCTGTTTTCAGCCAGCCGCAGCGTCAGCCGAACCTGATCACCGCAAACCGGATTGCTGTCGAATATGTCGATGCCGGGATTTTCCAGGACGCCAGCATTTTCGGGATGCCGATTATGAGCGAGAATGACCTCCTGGTAAAGTGATTCCCGGGACATTAGTCTTCAACCTGAACGTAGACATCGCCACCTTCAACTTTTGTTGGATATGCCTGCACCGGAACGACTGCCGGAAAGCTGAGATTCTCGCCGGTTTTGATATCGAATTTTGCGCCATGCAAGGGACATTCGACCTGGCACTTTTCGACAATCTCACCATCGGAAAGAGATGCTTCATCATGAGAACATTCATCATTAATTGCATAAAAGCCATCTTCCAGATTAAACACGGCGATTACTTCGCCATCATGATCAATTGACACTACCTACTTTTAACCAATTTGCCATCTTAATATCCTCCTATAAAACTTGCTTGAGTTTTAGTTCTATAATCTGCTCAATTTCCACACTGTATTCCATCGGTAAGCGGGAAATAATTTCTCGCGTGGCAGCTTTCAGCAACATGCTCCTTGCCAACTCTTCTCCCAATCCGCGGCTTTTCATATAAAATATATCATCAGCAGATAAACGGCGTGATGCAAATTCTTTTTTCAGATTTGAAATGTTCGTATCGATGTTGATACCAGGCGATTCAACCCTGGCAGTCGGTTTCAGAAAAATTGATTCGGAAAAAACAGCTGCATTTACCGGACCTTCTCCGACTTGAGTAAACTTAAAATCCAGTTTAGTTTGTTGGCTGCAATCGTTGATGAGAAGGGTGTTTATGCGGGAGCGGGTATGAGAGGTTTTATGGTTGACCTCGGTGGGGATTTTGGGCGTCGCTTCCGGGTTGCACCACATTAATAAATCAATTTCGCAACTGGCGTTTTTTCCTGCCAGGTTCACTTTTGGCATGCCACCGAGCACCTGTTCCCCAAGGGTGATGTTGGACCAGCGCATTTGGGCATTTTCGGCCAGGGTTGCCCGCGAAATGCCGCCGGCATTTGCGCTGCCTTTATAATTCTGCAGAACGGAATAGTTCAGGGTGGCGTTTTTTTCCACTACGCATTCCACCATACGGTTTTTAAATGCTTTGTTGAGGTAAATCGGTGCAGCGCAGCCATGGATGAAATCTCCCGAACCATTTTCCCCAACAACGATAACCAGCCGTTCGAAGGAGACACTGCGCTTATCCCGCCCATCAAATTGAATAGGAGTGGCAACCCTGGTGCCGGGTGGAATATAAATAAATAAACTGGTGTTCAGTAAATCTTCTTTCCAGGCGGTGAAGGGATGTTCGGTTTTATTTAAAACCGGGCTAAGATATTGCTTGGAAAGATCGGGGTGGTTTTGAGTTATTTCCTGAAAGTTGCCGGAAATAACACCTCGGGCAAGGATTGGCGCTGGAATAGAATTTCGCATAATACCGCCA